>CAUSUG010000163.1:0-5054 GCA_963534765.1 uncultured Oribacterium sp. | reverse complement strand
GAACTATACAGTGATGTCCGGATACATAAGAAAATATAATGGTAAAAACGATCCTCTGATCCTCTCTCTGATTCTTTTAAGAGAAGAATCAGAGTATCGTTTTTTGATTTTAGAAAATATTTTTTAAGGTTCTTTCTTAATTGTAATAAGTTCAAGCTGCGTTTCACTTGCTTTCACTAAGTACAAACGGGCTCAGATTGCCCTTATTTTAAGCCTACACTAATAAAGCTAAGCTTAAATTACTATGTTCCATTATTCGTTTAAAGAAGAATCATTCCGTTTCCGGCACCGATGCGGTCTGCGCCGGCTTCCAGCAATTCTTCCGCGAAGGCCTTGGTACGGATGCCACCGCTGGCCTTAATTTGCATTTTGGAGGATACGGAGGCCTTCATCAAGCGAATATCTTCCAGAGTAGCTCCTCCGGTGGAAAATCCGGTGGAGGTTTTTACAAATGCGGCTCCTGCCTGCTCAGAAAGCTGGCAGGCTTTTTTGATTTCCTCCTTTGTCAATAAGCAGGTTTCAAGAATGACCTTTACAAGCGCAGGAGAGGAAGCCTCTACAACGGCACGGATATCCTCCTCTACTGCTTGAAAATCACCATCCTTTAAAGCTCCGATATGAATCACCATATCAATTTCATCTGCCCCGTTTTCTACAGCGTATTTGGCTTCAAAGGCTTTAGCTCTTGTGGACATTGCGCCTAAAGGAAATCCCACCACGGAACAAACCTTAACACCACTGCCCTCTAAAGATTTTTTTACCAAAGGAACATAAACACTGTTCACGCAAACAGAGGCGAAGCCATGCTCTCTAGCCTCTTGACAATAGCGGACTACCACATCCTTCCCCGCCTCCGGCTTTAACATAGTATGATCAATCTTTTTCGCAATATCCATCGAAACCCTCCTAAAAATCCTCGCTTTATCAGCTCCACATTAAACTATAAGTATGATTATAACAAAAAATCAGATAGTGTGAACAATACAAACTACCTGATTTTTTGGTTCTGCTTATAGGTTGAAATTTCCAACTAAACCTTCTTGAAATAAGGGGTAATCTGAGCCCGTCGGTACTTGCGAAAAACAAGAGAAACGCAGTTTTTCGCTTAGTATCCGTTACGAGGCGAAGTTAGCGAAAGCGTGCCCCTGTTTCAAGAAGGTTTAGGCGGAAATCTGATTCCTATTGCAGAACTCCCTACGCCTGCTCTCTGATTTTGTTCTGCGCCACCGTCAGCATCAGCTTGATTCTGTTTAACTGATTTACCTCGGAAGCTCCCGCATCATAGTCCACCGCAATGATATTGGCACCGGGGTTATGACGCTTTAATTCCTTGATTACACCCTTACCTACAATATGGTTGGGGAGGCAGCCAAAGGGCTGGGTACAAACAATATTGTCCACACCCTCGTCAATCAGCTCCAGCATTTCTCCGGTCAGGAACCATCCCTCTCCGGTTTGATTTCCTAAGGAAACGTACTGTCTTGCCTTATCCGCCAACTCCCGAATATCTCCGGGGGCAGTAAAGTGCTTGGATTTTTCCAGTTCCTTTCTTGCGGTCTTTCGGAAGGATTCCAGAAGACTAATGGCAATATTACAGAAGGTCTTTCCTTTCCAGGAAGCGCCTAGATTCTCATACTTAAAGTTCTGGTTATAGAAACAGTAGAGCAGGAAGTCCATAAGATCCGGCATTACCGCTTCAGCCCCTTCCTTTTCCAAAAGCTCTACAATATGGTTATTGGCAAGAGGAGAGAACTTTACCAGAATTTCTCCCACAATACCAACCTTTGGTTTCTTTACATTGGTGTTCATGGGTAGGGAATCAAAATCTCTAATAATACCCTTTACGTTTTTTCCAAACTCCAGGAAAGGAATATTTTTCTTGGAAAGACTTTCTTGACAGATCTTCTTCCACTTTTGATGTAAAGCTTCTGCGGAACCCTCCTGCAACTCGTAGGGACGGGTGCTGTATAGAAGACGCATAAAAAGGTCTCCGTAAACAATTCCCTGCATTGCCTTAGTGAGAAGCGGAATGGTCATGGTAAAGCCGGGGGTAGATTCCATTCCGTTGGCATTTAAGGAAATAACCGGAATCTGTCCCATGCCGGCCTTGTCCAGTGCTCTACGGATAAAGCCGATATAGTTGGAGGCACGACAGCCTCCTCCGGTCTGGGACATAATAACCGCTGTCTTTTCCAAATCATATTTTCCGGAAAGCAGAGCCTCCATGACTTGTCCAACCACGATAATGGAAGGATAGCAGGAGTCGTTGTTTACATACTGTAATCCCGTATCGATGGCGGAACGGTTGTCATTGTCCAAAACCACCAGATTATAGCCCTCGGAACGAATAGCCGGCTCAATCAGCTCAAAGTGAAGAGGGGACATCTGGGGACAAAGGATGGTATAGCCCTCCTGCTTCATATCCTTGGTAAAGAGGGTTCTCTTATAGCTTTCGGAACGAATGGTTCTCTTATAATTCTTTTCTGCTCGAACACGGATAGCCGCAAGGAGGGAACGGATACGAATTCTTGCCGCTCCTAAATTATTTACCTCGTCAATCTTTAATACGGTGAAAATCTTATCGGAGCCGTTCAAGATGTCCTTCGCCTGGTCTACCGTTACCGCATCCAGTCCGCAACCGAAGGAGTTTAACTGGATAAAGTCCAGATTTTCCTGGGTCTTGACAAAGGCTGCAGCCTTATAGAGACGGGAGTGGTACATCCACTGATCCGTAACAATGATGGGACGTTTTACCTCTGCCAAATGGGAGATGGAGTCCTCTGTTAAAACCGCAAAGTTAAAGGAGGTAATCAGCTCCGGAATACCGTGGTGGATTTCAGGGTCTGCATGGTAGGGACGACCGGCCAGGACAATGCCTCGATTGCCGGTTTTTTCCATCCACATCAGAGTCTCTTCACCCTTCTCCTCAATGTCCTTTCGGGACTGTAAGAGCTCTTCCCAAGCCAGGTGAGCGGATTCCCGAATTTCCTTCTCCGTAAAGTTCCACTCTTTAAACTTTTCTCCGATTTTTTCCAGAGTCCAGTCTCCGGCAGGCTTGATGGAGTCCTGAATATCCTTGGGGTGAACAAAGACCTTGCAAAGCTGATCCGTTAAAATCTTTTCATTGGTGAAGGCCAGGAAGGGCTTCATAAAGAGAATGCTCTTTTCCTCCAGATTCTCCACATTGTTCTTGATATTTTCCGCATAGGAGGTAACCATGGGACAGTTGTAATGGTTTCCCGCATCCGGTGTTTCATTTCGCTCATAAGGAATGCAGGGATAGAAAATGAATTTCTGATCCTTGGCGATTAGCCATTCAATATGTCCGTGTACCAGCTTGGCAGGGTAACATTCGGACTCGGAAGGAATGGATTCGATACCCATTTCATAAAGCTTTTTGTTGGAAGAGGGGGAGAGCACGGTTCTAAATCCCAGTTCCTTAAAGAAAATAGCCCAGAAGGGGTAATTTTCATACATATTGAGGACACGGGGGATGCCCACTTCTCCACGCTTAGCTTCTTCGATACTTAATGGCTCATAACCGAAGATTCTCTTAATCTTGTACTTAAAGAGGTTTGGCACTTCGGACTTTGCCTTGGGCTTTCCCGCACCTCTTTCACAACGGTTTCCGGAGATAAAGCTTCTTCCCCCGCCGAAGTTGCTGATGGTCAATACGCACTTATTGCTGCAAAGCTGGCAACGGCCCATGGTGGTTTCGTATTCCAGGTTCACAATCTTTTCCAGAGGAAGCATAGTGGTCTTTTTATAACCGCTGGCATCCAAGAATTCTTTGTCAGCTTCCCCGGCCAGAATTTCATTTTCCAGCTTGTCAGTTTCAATGCTGTAACGCTCTCTGGCAATCAGGGCCGCACCGAAGGCACCCATGATACCGGCAATGTCCGGGCGGGTTACATTTTGTCCCAGAATCTGCTCTAAGGCTCTGAGAACGGCATTATTATAGAAGGTTCCACCCTGTACTACGATATGTTTACCAAGCTCCTTGGGATTGGTAACCTTAATAACCTTGTATAAAGCATTCTTTACTACGGAGTAGGCAAGACCTGCGGAAATATCCGCTACGGTAGCGCCTTCCTTCTGGGCCTGCTTTACGTTGGAATTCATAAATACGGTACAACGGGATCCTAAATCCGTAGGCGTCTTCGCGAACAAAGCCTCCTGAGAGAAGTCAATGACGTTATAGCCTAAGGATTTTGCAAAGGTCTCCAGGAAAGAACCGCAACCGGAGGAGCAGGCTTCATTTAACTGCACATTATCCACGGTGCCGTCCTTAATATGAATACACTTCATATCCTGTCCGCCGATATCCAGGATACAATCTACGTCAGGCTCAAAGAAGGATGCGGCATAGTAGTGGGCAATGGTTTCCACCTCTCCCTCGTCCAGCTGGAAGGCGGACTTTAAGAGAGCTTCTCCGTAACCGGTAGAGCAAGAGTAGCTGATTTCCGCATCCTCCGGAAGTTTTTCTTTAATTTCCTTCATGGCTCTGATGGCAGTGGCAATGGGAGAGCCTTCATTTCCGGAATAAAAAGTATAAAGCAGTTCACCCTCTTCGGAAATCAAGGCCACCTTGGTTGTAGTGGAACCTGCATCAATTCCCAAGAAGATTTTTCCCTTATAGGAAGATAAGTCTCCGGTAGGAACCTTGGCTTTATTGTGACGAGCAATGAAGCTTTGGTAATCCTCTTCTTTTTCGAAGAGACAGTCCATACGCTTGATTTCACTGTCCATTTCAATGCCGGCACGAAGACTCTTGACCAGGCTTGCCAAGGGAACTTCTTTTGCGTTTTCTTCTATACTTAAGGCAGAACCCATGGCGGCAAAGAGGTGAGAATTATCCGGATTGATAATGGCATCTCCCTCAAGCTTTAGAGTACGAATAAAACTGTTTCTTAATTCCGACATAAAGTGGAGTGGGCCTCCTAAGAAGGCAACATTTCCACGGATAGGTTTCCCCTGAGCCAAACCGGAAATAGTCTGATTACATACGGCCTGGAAAATGGAAGCAGCCAAATCTTCTCTGGCAGCGCCTTCAT
>CAUSUG010000162.1:0-5084 GCA_963534765.1 uncultured Oribacterium sp. | reverse complement strand
GAATATTATCGCTCCATTTTTCCGGAGAATTGTACCTATCAAGCGGAACCCTACCCCGGAATTCCTGCCTGTCTGAAACGCTTGGAGGAAAAGGGGATATCCAGAGTTTGCATTACCAACAAACCCAAGGAAGAGGCGTCCATTATTTTGAACAAGGTATTTGCTTCCGACAGCTTTACCCTGGTACTGGGAGACAATGGAAAGATTCCTTTAAAACCGAATCCGGATATGCTTCTTGCGGTTTGCAAAGAATTGGGAATTTCTCCTGAGGAGGCAATTATGGTGGGAGACACCAAGACGGACTTGGATGCGGCGAAAAATGCGGGGATGCTCAGCATTGGCTGTCTTTATGGCTTTCGGGATAAAAAGGAGCTGCAGGAGCATGGAGCTAAATATCTTGTGAAGGACGGAGAAGAGCTGTGGCAGGTCTTGGAGGAGAATTTTTTGGAAAAATGATTGAATCTTTCTAAAGAAAGTTAAGTATAGCTAACTTTATACCACGCTTATATTGACAAGGTCTGAGATTATCGTAAAATAGCGCTTGTATCTACAGAAAAATGTATTCATCCCAAAGGAGGATTTTATGACAAAGATTGATATTATTTCAGGCTTCTTAGGAGCCGGAAAAACTACATTTATACAGAAATTACTTTCCGATGCTTTAAAGGGGGAGAATGTTGTTCTTATCGAGAATGAATTCGGTGAAATCGGTGTAGACAGCGGCTTTTTAAAGAATGCGGGAATTGAAATTCGGGAAATGAACCAGGGCTGTATTTGCTGCTCTTTAGTGGGAGACTTTGAAAGCTCCTTGAAGGAGGTTATTGAGCAGTACCATCCTGACCGCATTTTGATTGAGCCCTCCGGAGTGGGAAAGCTTTCCGATATTTTATCTGCGGTAAAGACCGTTTCCGAGAATCTGGATGTAAAGCTGGATGGTGCGGTAACTGTAGTGGACGCTACAAAGGCAAAGCTGTATAACAAGAATTTCGGTGAGTTTTTTGATGACCAGATTCGTTTTGCCACTTCCGTTGTACTGTCCAGAATGGATATTGCTTCCGGGGAGAAGGCTCAGGAGGCCGTAAATATTGTTCGGGGTATCAATCCTCATGCTAACCTGATTACCACCGCCCTGGCGGAATTAAGCGGAGAGAAGCTTCTGGAAATCATCGGTAAGGAAGAGAATCTGGAAGAGGAGCTTTTGGCAGAGGTAAAAGCGAAAGCTGCTCATCACCATGAGCATCATCATGACCACGAGCATCATCATGAACATCACCATGAGCACGGAGAGTCCTGCGGCTGTGGCTGTCATGATGAAGAAGAGCATCATCACCATCATGAGCACGGAGAGTCCTGCGGTTGCGGCTGTCATGATGAGGAACATGAGCATCATCATGAGCATGATGAGTCCTGCGGTTGCGGATGCCATGATGAGGAACATGAGCATCACCATCACGAGCACGGAGAGTCCTGCAGTTGTGGAGGTCATGATGAAGAAGAGCATGAGCATCATCATCATCATCATGAGGGTTGCGGATGTGGTCATGACCATGATGCGGATGAAATTTTTGACAGCATCGGTTTGGAAGTATTTAAGAAGGTAGACAGAAATCATTTGGCAGAGATTTTAGAGGAAATGGCTGAAGGCTGTGCTTACGGCGGTATTGTCCGTGCAAAGGGTATGCTGGCTTGCACAGACGGCACTTGGGTAAACTTTGATTTGGTGCCGGAACAGGTGGAAATCCGTGAGGCAGGTCCTGAAAATATCGGAAAGTTTGTGGTTATCGGAACTGAGCTGCAAAAGGACAAGATTAAGGCTTTGTTTAACGACTAATTTTTAAAAAAATTCTCCGAAAAGGAACAGGCTTATTTCCCTTTTCGGAGAAGAAAGCATAGAACGGAAGGAGAGTAGAATGGGAGAACAATGGGAAGCGGAGGGAGAAGGCATTCCTGTCTTTTTGATTAACGGATTTTTAGAAGCGGGAAAAAGCAGCTTCATTCAATTTACCATGGAGCAGGAATATTTTCAGACCGAGGGCAATACCCTCCTTCTTCTTTGTGAGGATGGGGAAGTGGAATATGATCCTATTAAGCTGGCAGCGCATCATACCACGCCGGTGTATATGGAAAATATTACGGATTTCCAAGAAGAAAAATTGCAGTCTCTGGCAAGACAGTATAAGGCGGAGAGAGTCTTAATCGAGTGGAACGGGATGTGGAACCAGGATGATTTATACGGCGGTCCCATGAGCGAAGAGGTACTGGCAAAACAGCAAAATCGTGAGCCGAAATATCATGTGTCCATGCCGAAGGATTGGTTTTTATATCAGGTAATCACGATTTTAGACGGCTCCAGCCTGAAGCTGTATCTTTCCAATATGCGTTCTTTCCTGGGGCAAATGCTTCGTCATGCGGAACTGTGCATCGTGAATCGTTGCGATAATCTGTCCAATGAAGAGTTGGTGGATTATCGTAGAAAGATTCGTGCCATGGGTCAAAATGCCATGATTTTATTGGAGGATAAAAACGGAGAAATCCCCCAGACCGCTCTTCCGGAAGACCTGCCCTATGATCTTGGACAGGATGCCATTACTTTAGCAGATGAAGATTATGGTACCTGGTTCTTGGATTGTATGGAGAATCCGGAGCGCTATCTGAATAAAGAAATCACATTTTCCGCTATGATTTTAAAACGGAAAAATATGCCGGAGAATGAATTCGTTCCCGGGCGAATGGCCATGACCTGTTGCGCGGAGGATATGACCTTCCTGGGCTTTATCTGTAAGGGGGACAAGAAGTTAATTGCTCCCTTCTCAACCAGAGACTGGGCAAAGCTCACTGCGAAGGTGAAGCTGGAGGAGCGGGAGGAATATCATGGTATAGGGCCGGTTTTACATTTGGAAAAGATTGCCAGAACCGGAGAAATCATGGAGCCTGTGAATTTCTAACGATTTCTTATAGAATTATAAAAGATATTTTTTTAGAAATAAGTAAGAAAGCCTTGCGAAATTATATTATTTTTGTATACTAGGAGTGATAATTTAACAAGGGCAGGATTTGTATGGATGCAAGATGCCCTACAACTTAAAGGAGGACTTACTATGTCATATTTACAGATCTTTGCACTATTAGGAGCATTTTTAATTCCGTTTATCTTGGTTTGGCTGATTTGCTACGGCTTGGAGGCTTACGCTCTTTATACTCTGGCTAAGAACAACGGTCAGGAGGATAAGGCAATTTTAGCTTTTATCCCCTACGTAAACCGTGGACTTTATGCTTATTTTGCAGGAGACCAGGTGATGTTCGGTAATCAGGTTCCCACGATTGCCAGTGCTGCTATCATGGGTGTGCTTCCCCTTCTCGGCGGATTTGTTGGCGGTGCCCTTTGGGGATTGGTTGGCATTATCTTTACCGTAGTAGTGATTATCGTTTCTTTTTACAATTATAAAGCAGTATACGGAAAGATGAGCAGCGTTTCCGATTCTACTCTTTTCGGTGTTTTGGCTGCTGTTATTTCCCTTTGCCGTGTAATCTTCATTTTCCTTCACAGAAATGATATTCTGGTAGAGGACGGAGAAATCGTAGAATAATATTTCTTCTCACCAAGCTTTGGCACTTTTATACCGGCTCCAAAAGTTAGACCCAAGAATCTAACCTTGGAAGCCGGTATTTTTATAGATATTTTTAGAGCAAGGATATTGCTTAGGTATAATTTTTAGGAAAAAGTTTTATCCATCTACAGTGGTAGGGACGGGAGAAATCATGAATCAGGTAGAAAGTATTGAAAATGGAATTCGAGTTTGGAGCTTTCAAAATTTTGGAAATGGCTTAGCACTGGGGCTTACCCGTTTTATGGGGAAATTTTTATTGGCGCTGGCATTGTTTTTGATTGGTCGATTTATCATTAAAAAGCTGGGACATATTCTTCCGAAAACCCCTATTTCAGCTAAGATCGATCCTACGGTTCGGAATTTTTTCTTTCGAGCAATCGTACTTTGTCTGTATCTGATTTTAGGAATCAGCTGTGTCAGCATTCTGGGGGTTCCCATTGCTTCCGTCATCACTCTTTTGGCTTCTGCCGGTGTGGCGGTAGGTCTGGCCTTACAGGGCTCCCTATCTAACCTTGCGGGAGGCATTATGCTTTTGCTGTTTCGCCCCTTTAAGGTGGGGAATTATATCAAAAGCGGTACGGATGAAGGCACGGTACAGGAGGTGAGTATTTTCTATACCGTTATTCTTTCTCCGGATAACAAGCGGATTTCCATTCCCAACGGCAGCCTGATGAATGCCAATATCATCAATTATAGTGCGGAGCGTTTCCGGAGGGTGGATTTGATTTACCAGCTTGGTCGGGATGAGGATGTAGAAAAGATAAAGGGATATTTGGAGGCTTGTATTCAGGACGATGAGCTGATTCGAAAATATCCGGAGCCCTTTGTAGGGCTTACCGCGGTGGGAAGAGATTATTTGGAGTTTAGTATCCGTCTTTGGGTGGATACCCCTTCTTACTGGACCCTGTATAATCGGATTAATGAAAAGGTTGCCATCAAATTCGCCAAAGAAAATGTGCTTTTACCCAGCACGGCTATCAAAAACATACAAAATTGATTTTCTTTGCAATAAAATGCCCTCTCTATGCATTGTACTTATTAATGAGGGAGATGATGACTACATCGTAGTAACAACTCAGCAGGGCACTACTCAGGCGGTTCAGGTTCAGCCTACAGAAACTAAGGCTGTAGCACAGACAGAGACTCAGGCAGCTGCTCAAACTCAGCCACAGACGCAGCCACAAACTCATGCGCAGACGCAGCCACAAACTAAGTTACAAACGAATGCACAGCCTCAGACCGGCGGCAGAATCAGTGCAGACAAGGCAAAGGCGATTGCTTTCGGTCACGCAGGAGTTTCCGCAGGACAGATTAGAGAGCTTTCTGTTGAGTATGATGATGGTGTATATGAGGTTGACTTTAAGGTAGGAAATACAGAGTACGATTATGAAATCGGTGCGACAGACGGTTCCATCAGAAAAGCCGATGTAGAGCAGGACGACTAAATAGAGAAGCGTTTAATTTAAATATCAATAC
>CAUSUG010000161.1:0-5128 GCA_963534765.1 uncultured Oribacterium sp. | reverse complement strand
AATCAAAATATAACTTCTCTTTTTAATATGGTATACTAATGCCTGTTTGCTGTGCGATATGTGGCAAACGGGAGTGTAAATATAACTAGTTGAAAAGGAGCATTATGAAGAGAAAGCTTGCATTAACCACATTGTCCTTACTGGCATTAGGCGTTCTTGCCTCTTGCGGACAGAAGACCAAGGAAAGTTCTGTAGCGGCAACCACTGCCAAGGCAGAGGAATCCTCCGCTGAAACCGAGAAGGCTACAGAGAAAGCCAACGATACCAAGGCTGAAGGAAAGCTGGCTATCGTGGCAACTTCCGAAGATTACAAGAAGTTATTTGATGAGTTTACAAAGGACACCGGAATTGAAACTGAACTGCTTTCCATGTCCTCCGGAGAAGTTCTCAGCAAGTTAAAAGCAGAGGGCGGCACACCTACCGCTGACCTTTGGTTTGGCGGCGGAATTGACGCATTCATGAGCGCTAAGGACAGCGACTTACTGGAGAAGATTGACTTGGACGCTGCAAATGATTTTGCTTCCGGCTATGTTGATCCGGATCATTATTGGTATACCAAGGGTGTTACTGTTGTAGGCTTTATCGTAAATGACGAGATGCTGAAGACCAAGAATGCGGAAGCACCTAAGAGCTGGGATGATTTATTAAATGCCGCATACAAGGATGAGATTCTGATGTCCAACCCTGCAGTATCCGGAACCAACTACGGTGTTGTAAATGCTCTTTTACAGAAGAAGGGTGAAGAAGAGGGTTGGAAGTACTTTACCGCATTAAATGAGAATGTAAAGTATTACTCCAAGCGTGGTGGAGACCCAAGAGAGAAGACCGCTCAGGGAGAGGTTGCTATCGGAATCACTCCAATGGATAAAAAGACCGAGAAGCTTGCTACGGAGCAGGGATGTTCTTTAGTTTATCCTGAGGATGGAATTCCTTATGTACCGGAGGGGGTTGCCGTATTTAAGGGCGCTGCCAATGCAGAGGCTGCCAAGGAGTTCTTAAACTGGTTATACAACAGCGAGGATCACTTAAAGGAATTGGCTGAAATCGACGGAAAGAACACCATTAAGGTCGTTTTACCAAAGCTGTCCAATGTTGACTTATCTTTCGACACCGGTCTGTTAATGAAGGAAGACTTATCCTTATTCGGTTCTCAGAGAGACAGTATCCTCAGCAAGTGGGAGACTTTAGCAGGTTCTAAGAACGAGGCTTAAGATGAGGCCGTTCTTTTCCTTAAAACGAATAGAGGAAAATGCAGAAAAGAGAGTGGAGCATTCCACTCTTTTTTCCGCTGTATTGTTTTCCCTCTTTATTATGCTTTTGATTCTCCCCATTCTTCTTTTTATCGTTTATCCGATTTTTCTGCTTTTTTGGAAAGCCTTTCAGGTGGAAAATCCGGGGCAATATTTTCAGGATATAGCCCTGCGATATAAAACTGCATTTTTTCATAGTATAGAAAGCTCCTTTTACTCTGCGGTGATTTCCACCGTACTGGCTTTTTTTCTTTCCTATGGTATCCGTGCTACCGGAAAATGGCAGAAAAGAATAGCGTTAATTCTTTTGTCCATGAGTATGGTTTCCCCGCCCTTTATCTCTTCCTTGTCCTTTATTACTTTGTATGGCAGAAGAGGCTTGATTACCTATCGTTTATTGGGGATGTCCTTTGATCCCTATCACAAGTGGGGAGTGATTCTTATGCAAAGTATTCACTTTGCCTGTATGAATACCCTGTTTTTTACCAATGCACTGGAGGATTTTGACGGAAAGCTCTATGACAGCGGAAGGGATTTGGGGGCAAATGCCTTCTTCGTGCTAAAAGATATTTTGCTTCCTTTATTGTCTCCGGCTATTTTGGCCTCCTTCTTTTTAAGCTTTTTAAGGGGCTTATCCGATTTCGGAACCCCGATTATTATCGGGGGAAGATACAGTACGCTGGCAACGGAGATTTATCTGCAAATTATCGGTTTTTCCGATTTTTCCAAGGCTGCCGCCATGAATATTCTTCTTTTACTTCCTGCTTTTTTCAGTTTCCTTCTCTATCGGATGTCCATGAAAAGAGCGGATGAACGAAACAAGGAGCAAAAGGGAAAGACCGGCTTGAGACTGGACAGTAAACATTGGATGAATATTCCGATTCAGTTCCTTTTGTTTTTCTTTTTGCTTTTCCAGCTGTTGCAATATGCCTCCATTTTCCTCTATGGCTTTCTGCGATTTAACAAAAAGCAAATCTTTTTTACTTGGGAAAATATGGGCAGTCTTTTTCAGTATAATTTATCCACCATGGGATTAAGCTTGCTTTTGGCTTTTGCCGCCTCCGTAGTAGGCAGTTTTTTTGCCTTTCTTCTGGCTTATCTTATGGAAAGAAAAATGAAAAGAGGCAAGAAGCTCTTGGACTTTGCCCTTTCTTTGCCCTATTTGCTTCCGGGAACCTGCTTCGGTCTTGCCTATATCCTGGCATTTAATAAGGCACCTTTAAAGCTTACCGGAACGGTTTGGATTATGCTGTTCTCCCTTCTTTTCCGGCAAATGCCCTTAGGCAGTAGGTTAGCCAGTACAGCTTTAAGTCAGAGCCCAAAGAATCTGGAGCTTGCGGCAAGAGATTTGGGGGCAAAGCCTTCCTTGGTATTTTTTCAAATCATCTTGCCGGGAATTTTGCCCAGCTTTTTCTCCTCGGTGTATTTACAGTTTAGTCAGGGCTTAACCACTGCGGGAGCCATCATTTTCCTGATTAGTGCAAAGTATAAGGTTTTGGTTTATACCCTCTTTGATGCCATCAACCGGGGAGACTATGCTGTGGCTTCTCTGATATCGGGAATCATGATTTTACTGTCTTTAGCCTTTTCCTTTTTACTGGGAAGGGTGCAGAGTCTTGTATGCAGAAGAGGAGTAGGGAAATAATATGCAAAGAGAGTTATACAACAATAGGATACAGGAGGGATTTCAAGAACATCCTTCGAAAAGACTAAATCAGCTGAACCCAAGCAATACTTTGGCTGCTTTAGAGGGAATATCCTTTCGCTATGATCCGAAGGAGGATTTGGTTTTAGAGGATTTTTCTCTATCTATAGGGGAAGGGGAGATTTTTTGTCTTTTGGGAGAATCCGGCTGTGGGAAAACAACTTGCCTACAGCTTCTGGGAGGATTCCTCTTTCCGGAAAAGGGAAAGATTTTGATAGAGGGAGAGGATTATAGCGCATTCCCACCGGAAAAAAGACCTGTATCCACGGTTTTTCAGTCCTATGCTTTGTTTCCCCATATGACGGTTTTGGAAAATGTCTGTTATGGCCTAAAATGGAAGGGCTTTTCAAAAAGAGATCAGCGGGATAGAGCGGAAAAATACCTGGATATGATGAAATTGTGGTCCTTTCGAGATAGAATGGTGACGGAACTTAGTGGCGGACAACAGCAAAGGGTGGCTCTTGCCAGATCCTTGGCAGTGGAACCCAAGCTTTTGTTGATGGATGAGCCCTTAAGCAATTTGGATGCGGGGCTTCGGAAGGATATTCGGGAAGAGCTGGCGGATTTGCAGCGTAAACTCGGACTTTCCATGCTTTTTGTGACCCATGACCAGGAAGAAGCCATGGAACTGGGCCATAGAATCGGTATTATGGAAAAGGGAAAGATTTTGCAAATCGGAACCGGCGAAGAGCTGTATTTGCATCCGAAAAACAAATATATTCGGCGCTTTTTCGGAGAGTATTTCGTGCTTTTTCTGGATGGGAAAAACCATTTTCTTCGTCCGGAGGATTTTGGAATTTCCTCGGAAAATGGCAGAGTAGAGCCTTTGTCCGGAAGGCAGGAAGGAAGAAGAGAACTTCGAAAGGAAGGACGGGTGCTTTCCGAGATTTTCCTGGCCACCTACCGCTTGTATAGGGTGAGCCTTGCCGGAGAGGAAGTTCATATTAAGCTGCAGGCCAATGCTCCTTTCCGGGAGGGAGAGGCAGTGGAGGTATTTTTCTATGAAAAGGAGGAGGAATAATGATTTACTTGGATAATGCGGCAACCAGTCAAAAGAAGCCTAAGGAGGTTTTGGAGGCGGTTCTTCATGCCATGGAAAGTATGGGAAATGCGGGACGCTCTACCCATGAGGCGGCGCACAGCTCCACAAAGACAGTATTTGATACAAGAGTTTTACTGACGGAGTTCTTTCATGGAAAGAATCCTAGCCATTGTATCTTTACGAAAAACTCTACGGAAAGCTTAAACATGGCGATTCTGGGCAGTTTAAAGCCGGGAGACCATGTGATTACCACGGTGATGGAGCATAATTCCGTTCTTCGTCCTCTTTATGCCATGGAACGGCAGGGGGTAGAGCTGTCCTTTTGCGGTTTGGATGAGAATGGTATTTTGGACTATGCTTCTTTAGAAAAGCTTTGGAAGAAAAATACCAAAGCCATCGTTCATACCCATGCCTCCAACCTGACAGGGGATCTGGTGGATTTGGAAAGAATATCCGCCTTTGTGAAAGAAAAATCCTTGCTTTGGATTGTGGATGCTTCGCAAACTGCCGGAGTTTATGATATTGACCTGGAAAAGCTGGGCATTGACATCCTGTGCTTTACAGGCCATAAATCCCTATTGGGACCTCAGGGGACCGGAGGGATGCTGATTAAGGATGGAATTTTCCTTCGTTCTTTATGCTACGGAGGAACCGGAGTGGAGACTTACAATGAAGATATGCCGGCGGAGTATCCGAATCATTTGGAGGCAGGAACACTAAATGCCCACGGCATTGCCGGACTTCATGAGGGCGTGGCGTACATTCAAAGAGAAGGAATAGCCTCTATCCGGGAGAAGGAGCTACAGTTCATGGAGCGGTTTAAAAAGGGAATAGAATCTCTTCCCGGTGTAAAGCTTTATGGAAATTTTCAGGAGAAGAAACGCTGCCCCATTGTCAGCATGAATCTTTATGCCTATGATTCCGCCATGGTCAGTGATGAACTCTTTACCCGTTTTTCTATTGCCACCAGAGCAGGAGGACATTGTGCTCCTCTGATGCACAAAGCTTTAAACAATGTGGAGCAGGGCTGTGTGCGTTTCAGCTTTTCCCATTTTAATACGGGGGAGGAAGTGGATAAAACGGTGGAGGCTATTAAAATTCTTTCCGAGGAAGGCTAGAGTAGCCGTAGAC
>CAUSUG010000160.1:0-5212 GCA_963534765.1 uncultured Oribacterium sp. | reverse complement strand
GTATAATAAGAATTGTCTATGAGAAAGATTTTGGGAGGTATAAAAATGGGTGTTACCACTTTTAAGGGTGGCGTTCATCCCTATGACGGAAAGGAATTGGCAATGGATAAGTCCATTGTTGATTTGCGTCCGGAGGGGTTGATGGTTTATCCACTTTCGCAGCACATTGGAGCCCCTGCCAAGCCCTTGGTACAAAAGGGAGATAGGGTTCTTTTAGGACAGAAGATTGCAGAGGCAAATGGCTTTATTTCCGCACCTGTTATTTCTTCTGTGTCAGGTACCGTTAAAGCCATTGAGAAGAGACTTACCGTAGGCGGAGCTATGGTGGAGTCCATTGTGGTGGATAATGATCAACAATATGAATCCATTCCGGGCTTTGGTGATAAAAGAGACTACAAAGCAATGTCTCGGGAAGAAATTGTAAACATCGTAAGAGACGCCGGCATTGTGGGCTTAGGAGGCGCCGGTTTCCCTACTTTTGTAAAGCTTAGTCCGAAAGAAATCGATAAGATTGATTTATTTTTGGTGAATGGTGCGGAGTGTGAGCCTTATCTTACCTCCGATTACAGAGATATGCTGGAGATGCCGGATAAGCTGATCGGCGGCTTACAGGTGGTGCTTTCCCTTTTTCCCAACGCTAAAGGAAAGATTTGCATTGAGGACAACAAGCCTGAAGCCATCAAGCTTTTAACGGAGAAGGTAAAAGGCATGGATAAGATTGAAGTTGTGCCGTTAAGAACCCGTTATCCCCAGGGGGGAGAGCGCCAGCTGATTTATGCAGCCAGCGGAAGAAAGATTAATTCCTCCATGTTGCCTGCGGATGCAGGGGTTGTAGTGGACAATGTAGACACCGTTGTGGCTATTTATGAGGCGGTTTGCGAGTCCAAGCCGTTGGTTAGAAAGATTTTAACAGTAACCGGAGATGCGGTAGCCAGCCCCGGTAATTTCCGTGTGCCCTTAGGAACCAATTATCAGCAGGTGATTTCTGCAGCAGGCGGTTTCTCGGAGGATCCGGAGAAGGTGATTTCCGGAGGTCCCATGATGGGTATGCCGCTTTTCGTGCTGGACATTCCTGTGACCAAGAACTCCAGCTCTATTTTGGCGTTTAAGAAGGATCCGGTGGCGGAAGAAGCGACCACTCCCTGCATTAACTGCGGAAGATGCGTTACTGCCTGCCCGGAGAATTTGATGCCTACCTTGATGATGGTGGCTTCTCTTCAGAAGAACACGGAACGCTTTGAAAAGCTTTACGGTATGGAGTGTATCGAGTGCGGATGCTGTTCCTATGTGTGTCCCGCAAAGCGTCCTTTGACCCAGGGCTTTAAGCAGATGAAGAGAAAAGTAAATGCAGAGAAGAGAGCAAAAGCCGCAAAGGCCCAGGGAGGTAAATAAATGAAACTTTTACATCTTTCTGCGAATCCCCATGTGCGTGACAGGGTGACTTCCGCGGAATTAATGAGAGACGTTGTGATTGCCATGCTTCCCACTGCTATTTACGGTGTTTTACAGTGGGGATTTCACGCTCTATTCGTAGTGGTACTCACCACTTTGATGGCGGTTTTTACAGAGTTTGCTTACCAGAAGGCTATGAAGCTGCCGGTAACGGTGAATGACTGGTCTGCTGCGGTAACCGGTATGATTTTGGCATTAAACTGTCCTCCGGGAATTCCTTATTGGATTCCTATGGTGGGATCCGTGTTTGCCATTATTGTGGTAAAGCAGCTTTATGGAGGCCTGGGAGCCAACTTCATGAACCCGGCTTTAGCGGCTCGTTGCTTCCTCTTGATTTCCTTTGCAGGAAAGATGACTGCCTTCAACAACGCAGGGGCAGACGGAATTGCCACCGCAACCCCTCTTGCAATTTTAAAAACAACTCCGGATGCCAGCATGAATTTGATGGATATGTTTGTGGGAAGAATTCCGGGAACCATCGGAGAGGTATCTAAGATTTGTCTTTTGATCGGTGCTTTATACCTGATTGTTCGGAAGGTTATTTCTCCGAAAATGCCTTTGATTTATATCGGAACCGTAGCGCTGTTTACCCTGATCTTCTCCGGAAGAGGCTTTGATATGCATTATCTGGCTTCCGAAATCTTAGGAGGCGGATTGATTTTCGGTGCCTTTTTTATGCTGACAGACTATGTATCTTCTCCCATTACCCCCAACGGACAGATTGTCTTTGCGGTGCTTGTGGGAATTTTAACCGGATTGTTCCGTCTTTTCGGCGGTTCTGCAGAGGGAGTTTCCTATGCGATTATTTTGAGCAATATTTTGGTACCGACCATCAATAACATGACGATACCGAAGGCATTTGGCAGGGAGGGAAAGTAAGATGAAAAAAGATTCCTTTATGAAAGACGCCTTAGTGCTTACTGCCATTACCTTAA
Organism: uncultured Oribacterium sp.; assembly: GCA_963534765.1. Taxonomy (GTDB): domain Bacteria; phylum Bacillota; class Clostridia; order Lachnospirales; family Lachnospiraceae; genus Oribacterium. Next base: position 2,825 of record CAUSUG010000160.1, on the reverse strand, counting down.
TCTCCGGACTGCTTTTAGGCGTGGTATACGGAATGACGAAGGATACCATTGCCAATGCCATTAAAGAAGCAACCAACAAAGCCTACAAGGTGGTTTTGGATGCTGCGGATTATGACAGTGAGGAACTGAAGGATACTTTACAGAAGGCTACCGAAGAAGGAACTTTGGCAACGGATAACGGCGGCGCAGAGCTGACGGATGCTATTGTGGCTAAGGATGCTTCAGGGGAAACTGTAGGATATGTGCTGAAGGGACATGCAGCAGGCTACGGCGGTCCCGTTGTAGTGGTTGTAGGTGTGGATAAAGACTTAAAGGTTACCGGAATTTCTTTCCCGGAAACCTTACCGGAGACGGCAGGTCTTGGACAAAAAGCAACTCTTCCCGAGTTCTACGAGCAGTTTGCCGGAAAAACCACAAAGATTGCCGTGAAAAAAGGCGGCGGTGCAGGAGAGAATGAAATCGATGCGATTTCCGGTGCCACCATTACCAGTACTGCGGTAACCAATACGGTAAATGCATCCACGGAATTTGTGGAAAATTACGTTTTAAAGTAGGAGGGGGAAATGAATAAATACATAGAAAGATTATATAACGGTATTATCAAAGAAAACCCTACCTTCATTATCATGCTGGGAATGTGTCCTACCTTGGCAACCACCACCAGTGCGATAAACGGATTGGGAATGGGATTGTCCACCACAGCGGTATTAATGTTTTCCAATATGCTGATTTCCGCCCTTCGTAAAACTATTCCGGAGCGTATGCGTCTTCCGGGAGAAATCGTGGTAGTAGCATCTTTGGTTACCATTGTTCAGCTTTTGATTCAGGCCTATGTACCGGCTTTATATGAGGCTTTGGGAATTTATATTCCTTTGATTGTAGTTAACTGTATCATTTTAGGAAGAGCGGAGTCCTATGCTTTGTTTAACGGCCCGGCCTTATCCTTCTTTGACGGTCTGGGCATGGGCATCGGCTTCACTTTGGCCTTAACCGTTATCGGATCCGTAAGAGAGTTAATCGGTGCAGGAACCATCTTTAACTTTAGACTGATTCCGGAGGCCTACAGCATCAGTATTTTCGTATTGGCTCCTGGAGCCTTCCTGGTTCTGGCGGTTCTTACCGCAATTCAGAACAAGCTGCGTCTTCCCTCTGCAACCAATGGGGATGCTCCGGAGGAATTTGTTTGCGGCGGAAACTGCATGGGCTGCTTCTCCGAGTGTAAAGAAAAAGCTCCTGAAAAGAGTGAAGTAGAGAAGAAGGAGGCGGCAGTATGATTGATTTGCTATTGATTGCCATTAAATATTCCCTGGTCAGTAACGTAGTGCTTTCCCAGTTCTTGGGAATCTGTCCTTTCCTGGGAGTATCAAAGAAGACAGAGTCCTCCAAGGGTATGGGAGGAGCGGTAATCTTCGTTATCGTGATTGCCTCCGTAATTACCCATGGAATCTATGTTGCCTTCCTGGCGGCTTCCAGCCCCCTTTGCAAGGCCCTGGGCTTAACGGATGGTTTAGAGTATCTGAATACCATTGTGTTCATCTTGGTTATTGCGGCTCTGGTACAGTTTGTAGAGATGTTCTTAAAGAAGAATGTACCTTCTCTTTATGAGTCCTTGGGTGTGTATCTTCCTCTGATTACCACAAACTGTGCGGTTTTGGGTGTGGCCTTGAATAATGTTTCTTATGGTTATAACTTTGCCCAGAGCTTAGTATACGGACTGGGTATTTCCGTAGGTTTTGCTTTAGCATTATTGCTTATGGCAGGAATCCGGGAGAATATTATCGAAGGGAACGACAGGATTCCCCACTCTTTCCAGGGTTCTCCCATTGTACTGGTTACCGCAGCCCTTATGGCGATTGCATTCTTCGGCTTTGGCGGATTGATTTAAGGAGGATTGAGTATGAGTCTAATGACAACATTGGTCCTGGTTGCCGCCGGTTTAGTGGGTGCAACAGGTTTGATTTTGGGCGTATTTTTAGGAGTGGCCTCCGAGAAATTCAAGGTGGAGGTGGATGAAACAGAGGCGAAGATTCGCGGGGCACTTCCGGGAAACAACTGCGGTGCCTGCGGATTCCCCGGCTGTGACGGCTGTGCTAAGGCTATGGCATTGGGAGAGGCTCCTGTAACACAGTGTCCGGTAGGAGGAAGTCCCGTAGCGGAGAAGATTGCGCAAATTCTTGGCACCGGAGAGGTGTCCATGGACCAGGAAAAAAAGGTTGCCCATGTACACTGCCAGGGATCCTGCTCCAAGACAAAGCAGATTGCCAGCTATACAGGTATTGCCGATTGCAATGACTTGGCGGTGGTTCCGGGAGGAACGGAAAAGTCCTGCCCATACTCTTGCTGTGGCTATGGCTCCTGCGTAAAGGTCTGTGCCTTTGATGCTATTCATGTGGTGGATGGTGTTGCCATTGTGGATAAGGAGAAGTGTACAGCCTGCGGTGCTTGTATTAAAGCTTGCCCCAAGGCGTTGATTTCCTTTGTTCCTTATAAGAAGAAACACATTGTTTCCTGTAAGAATCTCTTAAAGGGCAAGGCGGTAAAGGATAGCTGTTCCATCGGCTGTATTGCCTGTGGAATTTGTGAAAAGAATTGCCCCTTCGATGCCATTCATGTCCTGAATGATTTGGCAGTGATGAATGAAAAATGTACCGACTGCGGTATTTGTGCTCAGAAGTGTCCCACTTCCGCCATTACCGGTAAAAGGGTGAAGAAGGTAGAACCGAAGGAAGAGGTACAGGAAAAGAAGGAAGAAGCTAAGGAAGCTCCCGTTTCCGCAGGCTAAATGCAAAAGATATCTTTATCACCATCAGGATATGGCAGAAAAG
>CAUSUG010000159.1:0-5265 GCA_963534765.1 uncultured Oribacterium sp. | reverse complement strand
ATATTGAATTATCTTTTCGTGATAGCTTAAGCTTCCTTTCTTCCTTTCCTATAGTTCCAATGCTTTAAGCTCTTCCTGTAAGGACTTCTTCTGATCCTGCAATAAAAGATACTGGTTATACTGTGAATAGGTTTCATTTCCCACCTCGGACAAGAAGGCCAAGGCATACTTACTCTTACTAAGCTCCGATAAGAAGAGCAGCAACTCCTGTCCTTCTCCAAAGACTTCTCCTAAGAAGTGAAGGGCGTTGCTGAGCATCTTCCCGGTTTCTTCCACATCCTTTTTTCTTGCCTCCTCTTTCTCTTGGAAAGCAAACTTCAGAAGCCCGAACTTTTCCTCCTCTGAGGCTTGGCTTTGTTCCTGTAAAAGCTTTAAGTACTCCGACAGGGTGCTAAGCAGATGGGCATAGCGCTTTTCCTGATCTTTGGAAAGCATTTTTGCTTCCTTAGCCCGTTTTCTCTGTTGCTCCAAAGCCCTTTCTTCCTGCCCCAGTACCTGCTCCAAGGGAAGCTCCTGCATTTTCTCCTTCGCCTTCTTTAAGAGACCGAAGATATGCTCCTGTTCTTTTTGTTCCTGCTTGTAACGATAAAATCTATTCTGCAAAGCCTCCACCAAAAGGGATAGCAAGCTGATTTTTTCGTCAAAGGGAGCCTGTACAAAGAGACTGACATCCTTGATTTCTTTTCCTGCCAAAATATCCGGTACATGATAGATTTCTCTGTATTTGCAATACAGGTCATAGTAAAGGGCAAAGTCCTTAGCCACCTCTTCATCCGCAAGATATTCCGCCATCAGCTTTTCTTCCAAAGGATAATGAAGCTCCTCGTAGACCTGCATAATTTTGGACAAATCCTCCCAGGCTCTGGCGGTAACAAAGCGTTTTCCGTCTAAATCCTGCTTTACAAAGTAGAAATTTTCCTTCTTGATTTCCAGGTAGGAAAGGATGGCGGAATGAAGCCCTGCATTATAGGCATAGTTTTTAAAGCTGGAAAAATCCTCCTGAATCTCGATTTTTCGCAGTCTGTCCAAGGTTACAATGTCAAAGTCCCGAACGGATTTGTTGTACTCCGTAGGGTTTCCTGCAGTCACCAGCACAAAGCCCTCCGGAACCTGATGCATACCGAAGGTCTTATACTGAAGAAATTGCAGCATGGTAGGCGCCAATGTCTCCGACACCGCATTGATTTCATCCAGAAAGAGGATTCCTTCGGAAATGCCGGTCTTTTCAATTTGTTCATAAACGGAGGCCACAATCTCCGACATGGTATATTCCGTAATGGAAACCTCTCTGTCTCCATACATTTTCTTGGAAATATAAGGCAGTCCGATGGCAGACTGTCTGGTATGGTGGGTAATGGTATAGGAAATCAGATTGATTCCCAGCTCCTCTGCCACCTGCTCCACGATAGCGGTTTTTCCGATTCCCGGAGGTCCCATCAAGAACAAAGGTCTTTGCCTTTCCACCGGAATTTTATAGCAACCGGAGGCATCCTTTTGATGATAGGCCTTCACCGTCCTTTTGATTTCTTCTTTTGCTTCTTCTATATTCATAAAGTTCTCCTTATAGTCTCTTCGCTTTTTTACTAATCCTTCTCCCTTTGGTACAGCTTCATCGCCCAGAAGGGAACATTGTCATCATCAATATCCTCTCCCTTAGGGAAGACAAAGGCGGTAACATAGGGCGGTGCCTCCTTGGGATAACGCCCCTTCCCATCGGTAAAATACATCAGCCCCTTCAAATTCTTCAGCTCTCCCCGTTTCTGTAAATCCGAAACATAGCGGAAAACCGGGCGGAAGTCCGTTCCGTAGCCTCCCTTTACCGCAAAATTTTTGCTGTATTGTTCTAAATCCTCTACATTTTCCAGACAAATGTCTTTCCGTAATTCATCATCACATTCCAAAATGTGCACCTTCACCTTTTGGAAAAAGGCGTCCTTTTGCTTTAAAATGCCGGCAGTTTCCTCCAAAAAGCCCTTAACCATCTCCCCCTTGGTGGAATGAGAGGTGTCAATGGCGATGACCAACTCCTGCAACTTCCTACCTTCTCTATATTCATTTTCCTCGATTAGAGGCATATTTCCATACTGTTCCAAGCCGTAGTAATAATAACCGTAGTCAAAGGAATCCAAATCCACTTCCATCTCTTCCCTGTCCACGGACAGCCTCCGGAGAAAATCTCGAAAATCCGTATATTTCTTCTGTTCCAAACGCAAAAACCAGGCCAGACTCCCCTGTTCTTCTTGTTTTTCTTTAGAGGAATGTTCGATTTCCTGCTCCGTTCGTTTGCTAATATCTTCCCATTCCTTGGAAAGCGCATCTCGCTTTTTCTTGGCTTCCCGCTCTTCTCTTTTCTCCTGTCCTGTGGGCTTCCGGTTTTCCGCTTTTTTTCTTTCTTCCTGCTTTTTTCCGGAAGAATTCCCACTTTGACTATCCTCTTGCTTGGCTTCCCCTTGGCTGTCTTCTCCCGAGTTTCCCTCTCCCGTGTTTCCTTCGCCTTCACTTCCCCTGTTTTCGGGTTCTTGATTCACAGCTTCTTGATTCTTCACTTCTTTGCCTTCTCCATTAGAGGGTGTTCCACTTTGCGGGGAAGCATCTTCTGATGACTTGCTCTCTCGGGGAGACTTATCCTTATCTTCGGACTTTTCAGCCGAAGTATTATCACCACTGTCCTTTTTCTCCCCCTCATTCTCTTCCCCGGAAGGGTTGTCATTGGTCGTAAAATCCTCCGGCAGAGGCAGGGGCGCGCCGTCTCCTTCCCCCTCTCCTTCCTGTCCGGGAGCATCCTTTCTGTCTATGACCTTCCAAAATACATGGTCGTCCTTGTAAAACTCCCGTTCTAAGCGTTCCCAGGCATCATAATCCAAATCCGCCTCTTCCAAATACTGATAAATTCGCTCCGCACTTAAGGTTTTGATTTTCTCTTCCAATCTTTGGAAGGTATTCTCCCGATATTCCCCCGCAGGTCTTTTCAGTAAATCCACATCCAAAGAATCCAGCACATATTCCACATGAATATCACAGGCCATGTTCCAAAGTTCTTCCTTCTTATCTTCATTTTTAAATATATGCCGAAAAAGGCAATGGAGCAGGCTATGCATATAAAGACGATTTAACTTCTGTGGGCTTTCCATAAAAAGCTGAAAGATAAACTCGGGATGAAAATGAATCCGCTCCCCCTCTGTTCCCATCCTTTGGGTATTAAAATCCATCTCATAGGGAAGCCTATCCAAAGCCCTGGCCAAGTGCCGCATGGAAAGGCTTAGTTCATAACGAGATTGATTTAAAATTCTGCTGCCAAGGTCATTTAAACTTCCCTGGGCGGTAGGACGTCTTTCTTCCCTCTTTCCCTTCATTTTCCTTCCTTTCCATACATAATTTCACAAAATTACTATATCCACGAGAATTTCGCTCAATCAGCGAGCATTATCCCGCATCGTTTCTTCCAAATCATTCTTCCCTAAACTTTTCCTCTTACAAATCCGAAATATCAAAGAACATCTCCTCCTTTTTCTTGGGAAAATGCTTTTCCTGATAAGCTAAAAACAGGGCCGTAAGCTCCGGACGCTCCTGCTTCCACAAGAGAGAAAGAGCCTTCTCACAGGCCTCCTTAGACAAAATTTCCAAAGACAAATAATAACGAATCCACTCCTCTTCTCCCTCTTCCAAGAGAAAGGAAATGGAGAATTCTCCTTCTTCTTTCAAAAAATGAAGATACTCTTCCTTCGCCCAGTCCAGTAACTCCATAGGATATCGGAGTCTGCAAAGGGCAATCAACACCGCCGCCTCTTTGGTATCATAGGTAGCCCTTTGGAAATGCTTATCATAAAGACGAAAATCTATTTGAGAACGACCTACTGTTTGCCGGTAGCTGTAGCCGCAGCCCTCTATCGTATCGTGAATCTGCCTGGCCATGGTATTTTCCCGGACCTTATCCACATATCCGGGAAAAAGCAGGGCGCACTCCCCTTTTTCCATCGTCAGATGCAGAAGAATCTGCCTGTCACTGTCCCCTAAGATATCTCTAAGAATCTGAAAACGTCCCTCTCTAAGCAAATGTACATCAATTTCCTGCAGACTTCTGCACTGCCGGAAGCTGCCGTCATAATAATCTTCAATACTGTCAAAGAGACGAATATGAGAAAGGTGAACACAGTTAAAAAAGGAAAAACTTCTTAGGGTGTGCACCGTCTCCGGAAGCTCCACCGAACATAAATCCTCTCTGCCGTCAAAGGCATGGCTACCTATCACCCGCACCGGAAGCATGAGTCCTGCTCCGTTTTCCACCATTTTCGGAATCAGCAAATGACGGATACGTCCCTCATATCCGGTGATTTCCGCATATTTTCCATTCCTATCTTCTTTCTCTTCAAAGAGAAATCCCATACTTTCCCCTTATTCCCCTATATTTCAACACTCTATTTCAGAAGATTTATAATCTCACCCTACATTTTATAATCTTCCTCTACATTTTATAATCTTCCCCTACATGAAGAAGTTCATAGCAAAGGAGAGATTGCACGCTACCCGTAGGATACTCGTTAAGAATAAAAAATCCCATTCGCAGAATTCTAACACAGAATTGCGAATGGGAAAATCTCTTGATTCAATTCTTTATTAAATCTTTCCAACTAAGTCAATTCCGGGCTTTAAGGTCTTTTCTCCCGGTGTCCATCTTGCAGGGCAAACTTCATTGCCATGCTCAGCTACAAACTGGCAGGCCTGAACCTTACGAAGAAGCTCATCCGCATTTCTTCCGATATTTCCGGCACTTACTTCATAGGTTACAATCTTTCCTTCCGGATTCACGATGAAGCTTCCTCTTTCTGCAAGGCTTCCGTTCTCCGGAAATACTTCAAAGGCCTTGGAAAGGCTATGGCTGGGATCGGAGAGCATCGGAAAGCTTAATTTTCCAATCTTGGAAGATGCATCGTGCCAAGCCTTATGCACGAAATGGGTATCGGTAGATACGGAATAGATTTCACAGCCAATCTTCTGAAACTCCGCATACTTGTTCTGCAAATCTTCCAGCTCTGTAGGACAAACAAAGCTAAAATCCGCGGGATAGAAAAAGAATACAGACCACTTTCCTAAAATGTCCTTCTTCTCCACAGTGCAAAAGCTGTCCTTGTGGTAAGCGTTAACGGAAAAATCCTCCACTTCCTTGTTTAATAATGACATACTACCTCCTTTTTCTATAAGCTGTTACTACTATTGAGTAACAGAAGTTTTAAAACAATAATTATTATCATTATTCTATAGGAGTAT
>CAUSUG010000158.1:0-5320 GCA_963534765.1 uncultured Oribacterium sp. | reverse complement strand
AGATATATTACATTGGAAAATTTATATTTTAATATAATATATTTCCCTCCCAATGAACATCCGAAATTGCATTGATAAATTCAAGCATTCTATGGATGTCATGTTTCATAGTCAGCGAATTGACAGGCGGACGCAATCAGCAACCGGAGGATGGCGGCGACAAAACATGCCGTGAACTTGCTATGCAAATTCACCCAACTATCCATGCTTAACTATACCCTAAGAGGCAAGATCTTGCCACAGGAAAACCCTTGCAGATTCCCGCGCAAAAGACTCCCCAAAAACTTTGAGAGTCCCATATACAACATATGTCCTTTCTTATCTCTTGCTGAACTGTACGAGCGATGAGTAAGATGCCCTTTGGCATCTTACCGCGAGTAGTTGCGAGCCTTGGGCGAGCAACTCGCAAGTTTACGGGATAAGAAAAGACTCCCCAAAAACTTGGGGAGTCCCACATACTGAATATGTCTTTTCTTATCTCTTGGAGAACTGTGGAGCACGACGAGCTGCCTTCAATCCGTACTTCTTTCTCTCCTTCATACGAGAGTCTCTGGTTAAGAAACCGGACTTCTTTAAGACAGGACGGAAATCGCTATCCATCTCGCAAAGTGCTCTTGCGATACCGTGACGAATTGCACCGGCCTGACCTGTGGTTCCGCCACCCTTAACGTTTACAAGAACATCCAACTTTCCTTCGTTCTGTGTTGCCACAAGTGGCTGACGAACGATGGTCTTCAATGTCTCTAATCCGAAATACTCGTCGATAGAACGCTTATTTACGGTTACCTTTCCTGTTCCTGGCATGATATATACTCTTGCTACAGAGCTTTTTCTTCTGCCTGTGCCGTAATTTCTGTTTGTAGCCATTTTTTATCCTCCCTTAGATTGATAGTGCAACTGGCTGCTGAGCCTGGTGCTTGTGATCCGGACCAGCATACACGAAAAGCTTCTTGTACATCTGTCTACCTAAAGGACCCTTGGGAAGCATTCCCTTAACGGCAAGTTCAATAACCTGCTCCGGCTTGTTTGCTCTCATATCTCTCAAAGAAGTTTCCTTCATGGAACCAACATAACGAGAGTGAGTACGATACAGCTTCTGCTCCAGCTTCTTACCGGTAACGGTAATCTTCTCTGCGTTTACTACGATAACATAGTCACCACAGTCTAAGAACGGAGTAAATGTGGGCTTTCTCTTTCCACGAAGTACTGCTGCGATCTCTGATGCAAGACGTCCGAGTGTCTTCCCCTCTGCATCTACTACGAACCACTTTCTCTCAATAGTAGAAGCCTTTGCTACGTATGAATTCATAACAACCTCCTATGTGTAGGCTACTTACTCTGGTCCAGTCAAGGGACTGATTTCAGTATTTAATGTAGCCCGGGCATTTGCCCTGCTTCTGTTCCGCTGTAATAACAGCCTTATCACTTTATAGAATTTCCCTTGTATTGTCAAGGCTTTTCTGCATTTTTCCGAGGATTTTCCAAGGATTTCCTAACGGTGCACATCCCTGCTTTTCTTTACGACAATTTTAGAAATATCCTCCGGAAAAAGAATTTTTCTTTAAATTTTGCAAAAAAGCATTCCCAAGTTCTTTTTTACCATGGTATCATAACACAAATTTTTCTTTCTGAGGAAAAAAGAAAAATTAGCGCCAGGGCTTCGGGAACCCCCAAGCCGACGAGGTAAACAGTCATCGAAAGATTCGGCGGATGCTGTTTCGGAGTAGTGCATCGTTAGGGAAAGAAAAAAAGCGAAATCAAAATCGTAACAAAAGCTTTCTCCGCACCGCAAACAATCAAATAGGAGGAATTTACAATGTGCGGTATTGTTGGTTTTGTTGGGCAGGGGAATACAAAGGATATTCTTCTGGCCGGTCTTTCCCGTCTGGAATACAGAGGCTATGATTCTGCGGGAATCGCTTTGTACTCTCAGCCTTTAACGCTGGTAAAGGCTGTAGGAAAATTAGAAGAATTGAAAAAGAAGGTTGCGGCTGACAAAGAATGTCAGCTTCCCTACTCTATGGGAATCGGCCACACCCGTTGGGCCACCCACGGTAAGGCCAGCGAAAAAAATGCCCACCCCCATCTGTCCATGCATAAGGAAGTGGTGCTGGTACATAACGGGATTATTGAAAACTTTGCGGAGCTTAAGAATTTTTTACAGGAACAGGGTTATAGCTTCTACTCCGACACGGATACGGAGGTAGCGGTAAACCTGATCGAATATTATTACCGGAAGGATAAGGACATTTTAAAGGCTCTCTTCTCCGTACAAAAGGAGCTGAAGGGCTCTTATGCCTTTGCCATCATGTTTCAGGAGGATGAAAAGACTCTTTATGCCATGCGTAAGGACAGTCCTTTGATTGTAGGAAAGGGAGAAAATGCCTTCTATCTTGCTTCCGATGTTTCCGCCTTTTTGGACTATACCAAGGAAATCTACCCTGTGGAAAATCGGGAGATTCTAAGCCTTTCCGAAAAGGAAATCCATATTTACAATAAAAATGCCGAAGAAGTACAGCGTTCTTCCGCTATCGCAGAGCTGGATCAGAGCCAGATTCATAAGGGAGAGTATCTGCATTTTATGGAAAAGGAAATCTTTGAGCAGCCTAAGGTTGTGAAGGACACCCTGCTCTATGCCTGCAAGCAGGAAAATGAAGAGACTGCGGGAAATTCAGAATATCTGGAATTTTCCTATGAAGCCTTCTCCATGACGGAAAAGGATTTTCAGGAAATTCCCAGAGTCCGGGTAATTGCCTGCGGTTCCGCCTACCATGCAGGATGGGTTTTAAAATCCGTTTGCGAAAGCCTGGCCAGAGTTCCGGTGCAGGTGGAGCTGGCCAGTGAATTCCGCTATAACCACCCTATTTTGGAAAAGGGCGAACTGGTAATTAGCATCAGCCAGTCCGGAGAAACTGCGGATACCTTAGCTGCCCTAAAGGAAGCCAAGAAATTAGGGGCGAAAACCCTTTCCATCGTAAATGTGAAAGGCTCTGCCATTGCCAGAGAATCCGACTTCGTCTTTTACACCCAGGCAGGCCCGGAAATTGCGGTAGCCACCACCAAGGCCTACAGCTGTCAGCTTGCGGCAGGCTACATTTTCTCCCTGCTTTTGGCTAAAGCAAAGGGAAAAATCAGCAAGGAAGAGACTCGAAGCTTAACAGAAGAGCTTTTCCTTCTTCCCGGAAAAATTCAGCAATGTCTTTCCTTTGATCAGGAAATCCTTCCTATGGCAAAGGAACTAAAGGATGCGGACAATATTTTCTTCCTGGGAAGAGGGCTGGACTGGGCCATCTCCATGGAGGGCGCTTTGAAGCTGAAGGAAATCAGCTATATTCACTGCGAAAGCTATAGTAGTGGAGAATTAAAGCACGGTACCATCAGCTTAATCGAAAAGGGCAGCCCGGTTATCGGTCTTCTTTCTCAGGAAGAGCTTGCGGGAAAGAGCATTTCCAATATCCATGAGGTACGAAGTCGCGGAGCCAAATGCTTTGCTATTAGGATGGAAGATATTGCTATCGAAGAAGAGGACTTTGCGCATAATCTTATCTTGCCAAAGACTCATCCGCTCTTTGCCGGAAGCCTTTTGGTGCTTCCCCTCCAGTTCCTTTCCTACCAAGTGAGCCTCCTAAAAGGCTTCGATCCGGATAAGCCCAGGAATTTAGCAAAATCCGTGACAGTGGAATAAATATAGATAAAAATAAGGCATAAAAATGTTTAGCCGCATAGACTTTTGAATAGGGGCAATCTGAGCCCGCGGGTACTTGTGAAAAACGAATAGCATGAAGTTTTTCACTTAGTATCCCTACCCGTTGGGCGAACTTAGCGAGAGCGTGCCCCGATTCAAAATGTCTATGGCGGCTAAACTTTATTTTTTTATCTTTTATTTCTCTGAAAGGACTACGCCAAGCTCCGGCTTATCCTATCGAAGCACTCTTGCGCCGGCTCCCTTCATCAGCGCCTCCACCTCTTCTTTTCTGGCCATGGTGGTATCTCCCGGTGTGGTCATGGCTAAAGCGCCGTGGCAAACCGCATATTGGATGGCAAGAGCCGGATCTCCCTTTTCCATTAAGCCGTACAGAAGGCCTGAGGCAAAGGAATCCCCTCCTCCCACTCGGTCAAAGATTTCCAGCTTAGGGAAGGACATTCCCTCATATACCTGGCCCTCTGCATAGCAAATGCCGGACCAGTCATTTACCGTAGCACTGTGTACGGTTCGAAGGCTGGTAGCCACCACCTTGAAGTTGGGATAAAGCTTTACCAGTTCTTCCTGCATTTTCCCATAGGCCTTAGGGTCCAAATGCTTTAAGTCCTTCTGTCCCTCTACATGAAGACCAAGACAGGCGGTGAAGTCCTCTTCATTCCCCATCATAATATCCACGAATTTAGCCGCTTCCCGGTTCACTTCCTGTGCCTTCTCTACGCCCCCGATGGCATCCCACATGGAGGGGCGATAATTTAAGTCGTAGGAAATCACCGTGCCGTGCTTCTTTGCCGCTTCCATCACTGCCAGCATGGTTTCTCCGGACTGCTCGGAAAGAGCCGCATAAATGCCTCCGGTATGCAGCAGACGAACCCCCAGCTCCCCAAAGATTCTATCCAAATCAATATCTTCCTTCTTCAGCTTGGAAATAGCGGTATTTGCCCGGTCGGAACAGCCCTTGGCACCTCTTACTCCGAAGCCTCGCTCCGTAAAGTTTAGACCGTTTCGGCAGGTTCTTCCGATGCCATCCGTCTTCGCCCAATGGATAAAGGACGTGTCCACACCGCCCTGCAAAATAAAATCTTCCACAAGGTATCCGATTTCATTTGCCGCAAATGCCGTAATTACCGCAGTTTTCAAAGAGAAACAGCGTCGAAGTCCCCGCACCACATTGTACTCTCCGCCGCCTTCCCAAACCTTGAATTGTCTGGCGGTACGAATCCGGCCCTCTCCCGGATCCAAGCGAAGCATGATTTCTCCTAAGGAAATGGCGTCGTAAGCGCAGTCTTTTTTCTCTCGAAATGATAAAGCCATAAGGGTTCCTCCTCTATCTTCTGTCCAAATGCCTCTTCCTACTCTAACATAAAAATGCAATGGCTCACAGGAGGCTTTTTCACTATACTTTTCCTTATGGTTTTAGACATTTTTCCTATGGTACTAGCCTCTGTTTTGTCTTGTAAGCCATAAGTCCTATTTTATTTTATCCCTAATCTATCTTTTACAGCACAAAAAAACCGGAGCCCCTACCGGCCCCGGTTTTCCTTGTTTTTTGAAAGTATTTCGTTGCTTTCTTAGAAAGTCTTATCTCAGAAGAGAAAGAACTCCCTGTGGCTGCTGGTT
>CAUSUG010000157.1:0-5390 GCA_963534765.1 uncultured Oribacterium sp. | reverse complement strand
TTTTGTACAGTATCAATTTCCTCTATTACTTGTCCTCGTATTTTCTTACTATATTGCACGTGAAAAAGATCCTGGCTCATTCCCAGTGGATATACCCTTTGCTTGCCAAGATGCCCCTTTTTATATTCGTCCATAATCCATGCGTAAACTTTATCAAAATCAAATATAACAGATGCCAAAACAATATTCTCATCTATAGAGCACTGATTCGTAGCAATTCCAATCATATTTGCTTTGCCCGGTTCTTCTTGAAGCGCCTTAAGGCTTCCTTGCCAAACCTTATTAGCATATACCAGAACAATGTCTGCATTTTCTTCTAACACTTGTTCTGTAATTTTATATCCTAAGTCAATATTATCCCAACTGTTGGTATATGTCCTTAGACAGTGCGCCTGACCAAGCCCTCTTTCCCGGGCAACGCGAACAGCATTTTTCTCATAAATGTCCAACATTTTCTTCATTGGCTCATTCGGAAATCCTGCAATATTTGCAAACACTCCTGTTTTCGTTAGTTTCCCGGCTATACAGGAAGCGATATAAGCTACTTCCTCTTCTTTAATTTGAACAGAGACTATATTCTTTTGATTTAAAAACGAACCATTGATAATACAAAACAAGGTATTTTTATATTTAGGCGCTGTAGCTTCTATAACGTCATTAAATTGTGCACCTGCCCCAATAATGAGACCATATCCCTGATCAGCATATTGTAAAATCTTACGTTCAAAATCTTTCTCTGCTATGTTCTCGATATATTCTATTCGCTGATCATTTTTTGCATTATAGAGTTTAATACCATCAATATTTGCCTTGTTCCAACTCATGTCCTCCTCAGAACCGGAGAGGAGAACAATGACTTTTTTTGAATAAGTCCTTTGTACAGAAAATCGATAGCAAATAAGATAAAGAAATAAAATAGTCAAAATCATTAATGCACAAAAATATTTAATCATCACTGTTCGACTATTAGTTCTCATAAAGAATATCCACCTTATTGCCCGCTCGTATTATGATTCACCTTCTTCTACCCCTTCACCGCTCCCATGGCCAGTCCTTCCACGAACTGCTTCTGGCAAAGGTATACCAGTACCAAAACCGGTAACAGGCTGATCAGAGAAGTCGCCGCCATTGGTCCCCAATCCAAGCCCTTATCAGTGATAAATCCCGCAATAACCACAGGCAATGTCTTAGATTTATTGATACTTAAAATGACCGCAAAGAGGAATTCGTTCCATGCTCCCACGAACGCCAGAATCCCTGCTGCCACGATTCCGGATTTTGTTACCGGAAAAACCACGTAGAAGAAGCGGCTTAGGAAATGGCAACCGTCAATTCTGGCAGATTCCTCCATCTCGATAGGCACTTGGGCAAAAAATCCCATCATTAGCCAAATAACTAATGGCAGGTTAAAGCTGGTATTCATAATAATCAGAGCAGGTAAGGTATCAATCAGCTGTAGCTTCCGCATCACAAGGTAGATAGGAATTGCTGTTGCAATGGCCGGATACATTTTCTGAATCATAAACCATAGACCGAAAATCTGTCTGGTAAAGTTAGAGAACTTTCCTCGCACCAGACTATAAGCGGCCATAGAGCCAAAAAGCAGGGAAATGGCAGTGGAGCTAAGACTTACAATCATAGAATTCATAAACTGTCGTCCAAGACCATTCATGGACAGTACCGTTTTGATATTTTCCATGGTAAAAACATGGGGAATCAACAGAGGCGGATTCGCCAAATACTCTGCCCGAATTTTAAATGCACTGGAAAAAAGCCAGTATAAGGGAAACAAAACCAGCAACATCAGCACAGCAGTAAACACTATACGAAAAGGTCTTCCCCACACATTTCCCAATATTTCATGCACCATGGAATCATTTGCATCTATTCTATGTTTCTTAGCCATCATTTTCTTCCTTTGAAAAATATGTTCATGATATTCGTAAACAATCAACCCAAAGACACTTTATCTATAAACCGCAGAATCAGATTCTATTTTGCAAAATACCTCTGATTTTTTGCAGCTTCTATTCAAACTTCATTTTTCTTCTTTTCACAGATTATCTTCACATTCCTATTTCCAAAACCGTCTTTAATAGGAGCAATCGACTTCATGATACAAGCTATCTTGCTGTCCCTATGCACTACAAAACTCGCTCCTCCACCGCTTTTCTCCAGCGAAGGAAAAGGAAACTTACAATGGTCATAGAGAAAACGAAGGCCATAGCCAGAGCCGCCGTATAGCCGGCATCAAAGAACTTTAAGCCTTGCTTGTAAATATAGTTCGGCAACATTTCCGTAGCATTTCCCGGACCGCCGTTGGTCATAGTATAGATGGTGTCAAACACCTTGAAAGCATCCACGAAACGTAGCATTAAAACAATAATCAGTAAGGGACTAATCATGGGAAGCACGATTTGGAAGAAGATATGACGATTTTTCGCCCCATCTACCCGGGCCGCTTCCAGCGCATCCTGCGGAAGGGACTTAAGTCCTGCCATGGTAATGATGCAAACCCAGGGAATTAATTGCCAGACATTGACAAAAATCACTGCCGGCATAGCCGTTTTTGGATTACTCAGCCAGTTCATTTGGGGTACACCCACAAAATGTAAGAGGTAATTGATGATTCCCGTACTACCGTCCAACATCATACGAAACAGCGTACCAATGGCCACCGGAGCCATAATCATGGGAATCAAGAGTAATGAAGTAAAAATGCGGTAAATTCTTTTGGTGCCGCAAAGCATCATAGCCGCCAAAAGCCCTAAAACCAACTCTAAAGATACGGAAACCACCGCAAAAAGGACGGTGTTCCCCACACTTACCCCCAAGTTTTTGTCTTGAAGCATCCGAAGATAATTCCCAATGCCGATGAACTTGGGAACGGCATTGGGAAGATTGATTTTGTATTGAAATAAACTGAGATAGAGGGAATACAGTAGGGGTAACAAGGCCGTAAAGCCTAAGAATAAAATGGTCGGAAGCAGGAAAAGCCAAGACCACAGCCTTTCTCCTCTACCCCTATTTCCTTTTCTTATTTCTGTGCCATTCATACTGTATTCCTCTAACTTTCTAGTATATTCTTTTTAAAACTGTTTTTTGAGATAAGCAAAAATACTTCTCTACAAAATAGATTAATGATTATAGTTCTTGGTTCCCTCTTCAGGAGGAGCCTGCTGTAATGCTTCTTCCACAGCAGCCTTCATTTCCTTCACGGTAGTATCCAAGTCACTTTGTCCGGAAAGATATGCGGAAATCAAAGTGTTAAAGCTGGTGTCCACCTGTGTGGAAGCCGCCACTCTCCACCACATATTTGCGGTGTCCAGTGCCTCACGAACGGTATCCATGTATGTACCCTTAATGCCATCCTCTTCCCAGAAAGCTTTTCTCGGAGAAAGAATACCGTGATTGTCATAGAATTCCTTCTGCTTGTCTAAGCTGGTGTACATCTTGATCCACTCCCAAGCCAAATCCTTGTTCTTGGAGCCTTCCGGAATTGCGCAGTCCCACGCGGAAAGCAGAGTGATTCCTGTCTTCTCCTTTGGAATTACGGACAATGCCCATTTTCCTACTACCTTGGACTTTTCAGGATTGTCAGCGTCCTGTACCAGACCTAATGTAGGCCAGGTCTCACAAACTGCTGCATCTCCGTTTAAGAATGCCTGAATAGACTGATCGGTTCCCCAGTTTAACCAGTTTGGATCCAAAGATTCCTGTAAAGCATTCAAATGCTCTAAAGCCTTTCTGGTTTCAGGAGAGTCTATAGTAACCTTCCAATCTTCATCCGCCCATGCACCACCGCTAGACCAAAGTACATAGTCAAACACGCCGCCCAGCTGTCCGGTGATACCGGAAATGGAAGCACCGTAGAAGCCTTCATCCTTCTTGGTTACCTTCTTAAGCTCTGCTCTGTACTCCTCCCAAGTATCAGGAAGTCCGTTTGGGAAAATGTCGGTACGATAAGCAAAAAGCTGTGGTGTGGATGCATTGGGGATTCCGATATACTTATCCTGCCACTTTCCGGAGTTTGCAATAACATTGTCAATGAAATCCTCCGCCTTTACGCCATCCTTCTCCATATATGGCTGTAAGTCGGTAAGGTAAGGAGCAAATTCTCCATCCCACTGGCTGGCTACATCGATCACATCATAGGTTCCAGCTCCACTGGTGAAGTCCAAAAGCATTTTCTGGTGAAGCTCGGTGTATGGCATATCAATGACTTCTACCTTGGCACCGGTTTTCTCTTCAAATTCGTCCACCATGGACTTTGCCGCATCAGCATAAACGCCGGACATATAAAGGACAGTCAAGGTTTCTCCACTGCCCTTTGCCTTCTCTTCTCCCGCAGCGGCTTCAGACTTTCCCTCCTCCGCCTTAGCAGATGCATCTCCGGCATTTCCCTCTGTCTTTGCTCCGCAAGCCAGTAAAGTTGCCCCTAAGGAAAGGGCCAACACCGCGGATAAAACTCTCTTTTTCATTGTTTTCCTCCCATCTTTCTTGTGAAATCTGAACAAATAACTATCTGCATTATACCCTACTTATGTAAGTTATCAATAAGCAAAAACACAAAATATTGCCACACATTTTGGGCAAAACACACAAACAAACACATTTCGCACAGGTTTAAACAAAATATAAAAAAGTCGGTACTGTATTTCTACAGCACCGGCTTCTTTTACTTCTCTTTAATCTGTTCCCATAGTCCCTTACATCCCTCTAGGATATCTTCATAACAGGCTTGAAATTCCCCGCTATACCAAGGGTCGGCAATGGGATGAGGATGGTCGGTATAATCTCCAAGGAGGGAAACCTTGCTTTTGGGGCCCCCACCTAAAATCCGCCTCATATTCTCCCGATTTCTTTCATCCATCCCTATGAAATAATCGTAACTTTCATAGTCTTCTTTTTGCAATTGGCAGGCTCTTTTTTTACTGCAATCAATTCCCAGCCCTTCCAGAATATCCCGAACCGGCGGATAGACAGGATTCCCCTGCCCACGATAAATTTCCTCCGAAGAGGTTGCTTTGGAAGATACTTGAAAGTCTTCAGCTCTTCCATGCTCCTCCAAGATTCTTTTAAACAGAAATTCCGCCATAGGGCTGCGGCAAATGTTGCCATGGCATACGAAACAGATTTTTAGCATAGTGTTTTTCCTCCTAAAATGCCGTGGATTGCCCTGTTTTGCAAGGTTTTCTGCGTTTTCTCAAAAACTACATTATTTTGAAACATTAGAGAAATAAGGTAAATTAGTGCAAGATGTCACTTTTTGGCACAATTAGCTCCACATCTTTTTCTCGTGACTCCAAGTTCGCTCAAATAACTCATTCTTTTTTATAGCATCCACAATAGGAAAAAGTAATATTTTTAATAATTGTACAGTTTCTTCA
>CAUSUG010000156.1:0-5395 GCA_963534765.1 uncultured Oribacterium sp. | reverse complement strand
TAGCCGTCCTGATCTTCAAAAATCTTCTCCAATAAAACAGAACACCTAGCCTTTGTCAGCTGAATATATTTTTTTAAGTAGTCGATATTTTCCTCTACACCGGTTTTCTCCATGCTTAGCTCTTTTTTACTCTCCATGCTTCTTTGACTCAAAAACACACTTTGCTCGGCAAAAAAGTTTTCCCGCTCATTTCCGGTGATATTTCTGCTGTAATAGCTTACCAGACGCTGCATTTCTTTATCGTAGAGTTCTCCGATTTTTTCATATCGTCTTCGCAGAGAGAGGTTTTTCTGCCAGCTTTCATCCTCTTCTATCTGATTCAATAGCTGAAATTCATTTTGAAAACGAAGATAGCTGTCGGAATCCGGCTCCTCCTCATCCTCTTCACTGGGAAGCAGGGAAAGGGGCTCTTGAACTTCTTCTCTGCTATTCCTGTTCTCCTCATAGCTTTTTAGAGCATTTTTCCAATGCCTGTGCAGGCCAAAGCTGACAAGGCTCAGAAATAGGAAAAGAAGCAATAAAATCTTAAGATAAGCCATAAATTGTTTTCTGGGCATAATTATTCCGATAAATAAGCCGCTCTTACCTGAGGATCGGAAAGTAAGTCTCCGGCTTTTCCTTCTAATCGAATGTTTCCGGTTTCCAATACATAAGCTCTGTCTGCAATCATTAAAGCCTTGTTGGCATTTTGCTCTACCAGGAGTACGGTCACCCCTGACTCATGAATCTTTTGAATAATATCAAAGATTTCGTTTACGTAAATGGGAGAAAGTCCCATGGATGGTTCATCCAGCAAAATCATCTCCGGCTTGGACATCAGGGCTCTTCCCATGGCCAGCATCTGCTGCTCTCCTCCGGAAAGGGTTCCGGCTACCTGATTTTTTCTTTCCAAAAGACGGGGAAAATGATGATAGATCATATTCAGACTTTCTTCAATTTCCTTTGAGTCCTTTCTGGTGTAGGCACCCAGCATCAGATTTTGATATACCGTAAGACTGGCAAAAACTCTTCTCCCCTCCGGAACATGGGCAAGTCCCTTGGAAACCAGCTTATATCCGGGAAGCTTGCTGACATTTTCCCCTCTATAAATGATTTCTCCCTGGGAATGGGGAATTAAGCCGGTAATCGTTTGCAGGGTACTGGTTTTTCCGGCGCCGTTGGCCCCGATTAAGGTTACGATTTCTCCTTTGTTCACATGGAAATCCAAGCCTTTAATGGCATGGATCATCCCATAATGTACATGAAGATTCTTTACCTCTAAAATTTGTTCCATAATTACTCTCCTAAATAAGCCTTGATAACCTTTTCGTCATGCAACACTTCCTGGGTCTTCCCTTCTGTAAGGACTTGCCCGAAGTTCAGTACGGTAAGGCGATCACAGATGCCGGATACCAGCTTCATATCATGTTCAATCAATAAAATGGTCATATCAAAACGATCTCGAACCAGTCTTATAGTGTCCATAAGTTCTTCCGTTTCATTGGGATTCATTCCCGCTGCAGGCTCATCCAATAAAAGTAAGGAAGGATTGGTTGCCAGAGCTCTTGCAATTTCCAGCTTTCTTTGTTTTCCGTAGGGAAGATTTCCCGCCAAGTCCAATGCATGCTCTTCCAGGTGAAAAACAGAAAGTAAATCCAGAGCTCTATCCGACATTTCTTTTTCTTTTTGAAAATACCGGGGCAGTCTAAAAATCCCTTCAATAAAAGAATAGGAATTTTCCTGGAAAAATCCTGCTTTTACATTGTCCAATACTGTCAGCTTATCGAATAATCGGATATTCTGAAAGGTTCTGGCAATTCCTTTTTTGTTAATCTCAATACAGGAGCTCCCTACAATATTTTCCCCATTTAAAAGAATTTCTCCTGTGTTGGGCTGGTAAACTCCGGTAAGCAGGTTAAATACTGTGGTTTTCCCTGCACCGTTAGGTCCGATTAAACCGTACAACTCTTTTTTCTCAATAGAGATATGGAACTGATCTACCGCCTTCAGACCTCCAAAGGAAATGCCTAAGGCATTCACTTCTAAAAGACTCATGCATTCACCTCCTTACGGAACAAACGATGAAGAATATTCTCCCGAAAAGCAATAAAGCCGGGGGCGGAAGTAAATAGCATCATCACAATCAAAACAACGGCATAAATCAACATTCTGTAGTCATTTAAGGAACGAAGAAGTTCAGGAAGCAGAGTAAGAACAACAGCGGCCAAGATAGAGCCGCGCATATTGCCTATTCCGCCTAAAACTACAAATACCAGAATCATAATAGACTGATTGTATCCGAAGTTTTTTGGCAAAGCTTGTAAAGAGCTTAAATTATGGGCATACAGTACTCCGGCAATTCCCGCGATGGCAGCAGAGATCGTAAAGCAAAGCAACTTCAGTTTTGAAGCGGGTAATGCAATACTTTCCGCCGCAATACGATTATCTCGAATCGCCATAACCGCTCTTCCCGTTCTGGAATGAATAAAATGCTGAATAAAGAGCATAGAGAGTAAAAGAAGAATTATCCCTACAGTAAAATTACTATATTTCGGCGTACCGGTAATTCCCTGTGCACCTTTAATGATCCACTTTCCCCCTTCTCCCAAAGCAACAGCTGTACCGTCCTTTAAGGAAAAATGCCAACCATTCTTATCCACCCCAAAATACAGAGCATTAATAATGTTTTTGATAATTTCTCCGAAAGCCAAAGTTACGATGGCTAAATAGTCTCCTTTCAGCCTGAGAACCGGAATACCGATTAAAAAGCCGAAGAATCCGGCTGAAATAGCACCAATGCACAGGGCGATAAAGAAAATAAGCATAGGAGGCAGGGAGCTTCCCTTTAAAAGCATGGAACAGCTGGCGGAGAAGAAGGCTCCTACGCACATAAAGCCCGCATGTCCCAGAGACAATTCTCCGGAAATACCCACCACAAGGTTTAGGCTTATGGCCAAAATAGAATAAATACACAGAGGAACCAAAAGTCCCTTCATTAGGGAACTTACGGAACCGGATTTTAGGAATAGCTGAACAACAAAGTACAGGATAAGAATGACTCCGTAATTCAAAAAAATATCTTTGATTTTGTTCATTTGTACATTCTTCATCTTACACCTTCTCCATAATCTTCTTTCCTAAAATTCCGCTTGGTTTAATGAGTAATACAATAATTAATACAGAAAAAACAATAGCATCCGACAGTTTGGAAGAAATATAGGCCTTTGAGAGATTTTCCAGAACACCAAGTAAAATTCCTCCGATAAATGCTCCGGGAATAGAACCGATTCCTCCCAATACGGCAGCCACAAAGGCCTTAATACCGGGCATGGCTCCTGTGGTGGGCGTAAGGGTAGGGTAGGCAGAGCAAAGAAGGATTCCTGCCACACTGGCCAAGGCGGAACCAATAGCAAAGGTAAGGGCAATGGTACCATTTACATTTACTCCCATCAAAGTGGCTGCCCCCTTGTCCTCGGATACCGCCAGCATAGCCTGTCCTGCCCTGGTTTTATGGATGAACAATAATAAAACAACGGCAACTAAAATTCCCACCAAAATGGTGACCATAGTTTCTCCGGAAATGACCAGTTGTCCTCCCGCCAGCTTTAATGCAGGAAGCTTTACAAAGGACTGGAAGCTTTTCGGATTTGCTCCGAAAAGCAACAAAGCAATGTTTTGTAAAAGATAAGATACACCTATGGCGGTAATCAATACAGCCAGAGAATTGGCTGAACGAAGGGGCTTATATGCCACCCGCTCTACCAAAACGCCAAGTGCGGTACAAATTGCCATACTAAAAAGAATCGATAGGGGGATGCCCAGTCCCATCTGGTTAAAAGCGAGAAAAGCGGCATAGCCTCCCACCATCAAAATATCTCCATGGGCAAAATTCAGCATTTTTGCAATGCCGTAAACCATGGTATAACCTAGGGCAATGATGGCATACACCGAGCCCAAACTGATTCCGTTTAAAAGATAGGAAATAAAACTCATCTTTTTCTCACTTTCTCTTGATGTAAATAGAAAGGGCAAGCCTCAGCATTGCCCTTTCCATAATTCTTACCGGTGGCCCAGGCGAAGCCTTTGACTTCCGGTGTATAACGACTTCTTAACAAGGGATTCAAGCAAAGCCTGTAAATTCCCATTTATAAGACAATCATTATTCGGCAGATACGTAAGCTCCGTCCTTGATAATGACAGCCTTAGGCTCCTTATCTACGTCTCCGGCCTCATTCCACTTCATACCGGTTCCGGTAAGTCCATCCAGGCTAATTTCTGTCATAGCCTTTTCCATTGCAGTTCCTAAATCGGAAACACTCTGATCAGGAGTTAAGCCGGCCTTCTCTACAGCTGCCTTAATAGCATATACTGCGTCGTAAGCATCAGCCGCGAACTGAATCGGAGTCTCCTTATACTTTTCCTTGTAGTTCTTTACAAAGTTAACGGTTAAATCATCCTTTGCATCAGCTGCAAAGGGAGTTAACAGCATCAGGCCTTCAGCCAGGGAAACATCAAAGTTCTCTACGTTTAAGATACCGTCCATACCGTCACAACCGAAGAAGGTCGGCTTAAAGCCCATGGTATTTGCCTGAGTAAGTACTAAAGCAGCCTCACTATAGTAGAAGGGTAAGAATACCAGCTCAGCACCGGAATCCTTCATCTTCTGTAACTGTGTGGAGAAGTCCTTGTTGGAATCTGCAGTAAACTGCTCATCCGCTACAACTTCCAAGCCCTGCTTAGGAGCTTCGGCAACAAAGGAATCATGAACTCCGGAAGAATATACATCGGAGGAATCATAAATAATTCCGATTTTCTTGCCTAAATTATGGCTTCCGATATACTCTGCGGACTTTGTTCCCTGTGCAGGATCGGAGAAACATACACGGAATACATTCTTAGGAGCGGTAACTTCCACTGCGGATCCGGAGGGAGAAAGAACGAACATATTGTCCCCTTCAGCTTCCGTTCCTACTGCGATTGCAGGAGCACTGGTAGTCGGTCCTACAAGGAACTGCATTCCCCAGTCCTTTAAGCTGTTATAAGCATTGATAGCCTTTTCCTGATCATGCTCATCGTCAGCCTTCTTGTATTCAATCTGGTATCCGTTGATTCCGCCATTAGCGTTAATCTCATCAATAGCAATTTCAGCACCGTTTACTACGGCATTACCATATACTGCAGCGCCGCCGGTTAAAGGTCCCTGTCCGCCGATTTTCCATGTTAATCCGCTCTTCTCAGATCCGGAACTCTCAGCATTTGCCTTGGATTCCGCTTCTGTAGCTTTCTTCTCTCCGCTTGCGCCTCCGCAGGCTACTAAAGATGCTGCCATCAAAGCGGCTAAAACCATAGATAATTGTTTTTTCATGTTAATCCTCCCTTATTTCACTATCAGTAAAATACTTTCCGTATTATAGGG
>CAUSUG010000155.1:0-5422 GCA_963534765.1 uncultured Oribacterium sp. | reverse complement strand
GTTACAATCATAAGCAGTTTTAAGGAAATCGTAAATATCTCAATAGAATAGGAGGAGAAAATGTACCAGTCAGGCACGTATGTGGTTTATGGCTGTAAGGGTGTCCATAAGATTATCGGAACGACACACCTGAATTTAGAAGGAATTCCAAAAGACAAAGAATATTATATCTTGCAGGCAGTAAAGAAACCGGATGGTGCCGTATATGCTCCGGTGGAGGCCGGTAAGACCAATATGCGCTCGGTAATGACCAGGGAGCAGGCGGAAAGCTTTATGCTTAGTGTGGAGAACATTCATGCTTTGCAGTGTAAGACGCCAAAACAACGGGAAGAGAATTGCAGAGACAGCATCAAGAGCTGTGCGCCGGATGCGCTGTTACAGGTTATCAAGACCTTAATGGAAAGAAGAGTAGAACGGGCAAGGCAGGGGAAAAAACTCACCCTTTTGGACTTACACTTTATGGAGCAGGCAGAGGATATTCTTTACGAGGAGCTCTCCATTTCCTTAAGCATCCCCAGAGTGGAGGTGGAAGAAAGAATTCATGCCCATTCCCCCAAGAAGGCCGGCTAGAATAGATGGAGAAGCGGTAAGGAAAGATGGTAGAAAGCTAAAGGCAGTAAGAAAGTAAGGGGTACGTAGCTTTACCAAACAGCGATACAAAAGATACTTATACCAAAAAAAGCTTTGGCACAGGGACAATCTTAGCCCCTGTGCCAAAGCTTTTTTGTAAAACGTTTTATTTTCCGTTACTTCCCTATCCCTTCTTGCTTTCCCCTCCCTCTTTTCGTATACTAGGCATGTTCAAAAACTAAGAATAGAATTTAAGGTGTTAAAAAATATAATGAATAAGCAATTATTAGAAAGTATACGATATCTTGTAATGGGGATTCTCACCACTTTAGTGAATTACGTGATTTATCACGCTCTGGATCTTCTTTTGCAAAAGCAATCTATTTCTCCTTTTTTTTCCTATAAAATATCCTATGGGGTTGCCTTCTTCCTGGCGGTGGTCTTTGCCTACTACGGAAATAAGTTTTTTGTCTTTCAAAAAACGGAAAAGAAGGGAATTCAGGAATTTCTTTCTTTCTTTTCCCTGAGAGTGTTTTCCGGCATAGCCAGTTTTTTCCTGCTGGTATTTTTTGTGGATATTTTACATTTTTCCCATGGGCTGGGATGGCTGGGTAGCTCGGTCATTAATCTGGTGGGAAATTACTTTGCCAGCAAATTTTTGATTTTTAAGTAAGGAGAAAATGCTATGAATAAAGAGAGAAGCGCTTTCGAGAAAATCCGTTTAGGAAAGCAGGAAATCATTTCCTTCCTGCTCCCCCTTCTGGCCATGCTGGGGATTTTTGTGGCAAAGGGAGTATTTCCATTTGGAAAAGAAAGCTTTTTGCGTACGGACTTATATCACCAGTACGCTCCCTTTTTTCAGGAATTTCAAAGAAAGCTGCAATCCGGGGAATCTTTACTCTATAGCTTTCATATAGGTCTTGGCAGCAATTTTATTGCTTTGATTGCCTACTATCTGGCCAGTCCTTTAAATTGGTTTATTTTGCTTTTTCCTAAAGGCTTGGTGATTGAGTATGTAAGCTATCTGGTGCTTCTGAAAATTGCGCTGACAGGAGCGACGGCTTCCCTGTATTTTCGCTATCATTTTCAGAAAAACAGTCCTTACTTTATTATCTTTGCCTTGTTTTATGCCCTGTCCGGTTATATTGCGGCCTATTCCTGGAATGTAATGTGGCTGGATTGTGTACTGCTTTTCCCTTTGATTCTCCTGGGCTTAGAGCGCATGATGGATAGAGGAGAGGTAGGACTTTATACGGTAAGCTTGGCACTTTCCATTCTTTCCAATTATTATATTAGCATTATGATCTGCCTTTTTTTGGTGGTATATTTTCTGTTCCAGTTTTTCTTTATCCTTCGGGAAAGAAGACAGGGGATTTTTCTCATTCTTTTTCGCTTTGGCCTGTATTCCTTGTTGGCCGGGGCAATGGCAGCGGTTTTTCTGCTCCCGGCCTATTTTGCCTTGCGCTTTACCGCCTCTTCCAGCATTTCCTTTCCGAAGACCTTTACCCAATACTTTGGCATTATCGATATGCTTGCCAGACAATTTGCCTTTGTGGAAACGGAGCAGGGATTAAAGCATTGGCCTAATATTTATGCAGGGACTTTGTTGCTCTTTTTGATTCCCTTGTACTACCGAAATCAAAGCATTTCTCTTTCTCGAAAATGCTTTTACGCTATCCTGAGCATTTTCTTCTTTTTAAGCTTTTCTATCAATGTTTTGAATTTTATCTGGCATGGCTTTCATTATCCCAACAGCCTGCCTGCAAGACAGAGCTTCTTATACATTTTCCTCCTCCTTACCCAGGGGGCGGAGCTTATTGTGAAGCGTAAAGGCAATACGAAAAAAGACTACAGTCTTTCCTTCTTCCTCTGCTTTGTTTTTGCGCTTTTGTGTCAGAAGCTTATTACGGTGGAGGGATTTCATTGGTCTGTGTTCTATCTGGGTATGCTCTTCAGCTTTTTGTACTACCTTCTTTTCGTACTGGAGAAAAAAGCATTTACCCCAAGAAGCTTTTTCTATACCTTGTTGGCTCTTTGCTTTATAGAAGCTACGGCAAATATGGCAGTGACCTCCGTGCCCACCACCAATCGGGCAAATTATCTGGAGGGGCAGAAGGAAACGGCTAAGCTGCTTTCGGAAGTGAAGCTGGAGGACTCCGATTTTTACCGTGTGGATAGGGCGGACCGAAAAACCAAGGATGACGGAGCTCTTATGCAGTATCCCAGTGCCTCTATTTTCTCCTCCACAGCCTACGGAAAAATGTCTGAGGTTTATACTCTCTTGGGAATGGAAGCTTCCACCAATGCTTACGCGATTAATGGGGCCACACCTTTGATGAATAGTCTTCTTTCGGTCAAATATCTGATTACTAAGGAAGAATTGAAGAATGCGGAGGAGCAGGGTCTGGCTTATTGGACAGGAGAGGGAGACTATCGCATGTATGAAAATACCCAAACACTGCCTGTAGGCTTTGCTTTAAGCGAAGAGGAGCTGAATCAGTGGAATGAAAAGGCGGGAACTCCAGCACTGGTACAAAACAGTATTTCCGAATCTTTGACAGGGGAAAATGCTCTGGAAACCATTCTTGGTGAAAGAGAAGGAGAGGATTACAGCTTTACTGCTACAGAGGAAGGGCACTATTTTGCCTATGTGAATAACACGAAGGTGGAAGAGGTCAAGGTGCAATTTCCGGAGAGGGAAAAAAGCTATGACCATGTGGATAGGGGATATTTGCTGGATTTAGGCTATCTTTCCGCCGGAACGGAAGTAAAGCTCAGCTCCAAGACGGAGGGGCAGAGCATGGATGCCACCGTGTATCGTTTTCACTATGATGTACTTTCCGATTTTGTGGAAGCTTTGTCCGGACGAGGATTTAAGCTTGGTAAAATGAATGCAAGAACAATAGAAGGTACTGTGCAAGCTAAGGAAGAGGGCAAGATTTTCTTCAGTATTCCCTATGATCCGGGCTGGAAGGTCACGGTGGATGGAAATAAGGTGGAGCCGGAGGCAATATTTACGGGATTTTTGGGCGTGCCCGTATCGGAAGGACAGCATGCCATTCGTTTACAATATACGCCGGAGGGCTGGAGATTCGGACTCTTATTAAGCTTTACGGCGATTCTTTTCTTCGCAGCATTTCTCTTGATTCGGAAGAAGCTGGGATCGGCACCGAAAAGCTTGGAGCACCCTGTAGCGGAGAACCTGCGGGTGAAGATTCCCCATGATAAAATTCCTAACGGAAGAAGTCGAAAGAGAGGCCACAGTCCCTATCCTGTAAAGGTTTATACCGGCAGACTTCCCAGAGGAAGAAAACGGGGGCTGGAAGTGGAAAAAATGGATGTAAAGGAGTAGCGGATGAAATTGTGGGGTGGAAGATTTACAGAAAACGTGGATGAGTTGGCACAGGCCTTCAATGCCTCTCTCCCCTTTGATAAGCGTTTAGCTATGGAAGATTTGGAGGGCTCCCTTGCCCATGTGAAAATGCTTTCCAGGGTGGGGGTTCTCACGGAAGAGGAAGGTCGGAAGATCCAAGAGGGCTTGGAAGGGATTCGAAAGGATTTACAGTCCGGGAAGCTTTTGATAGAAGGGGATGCGGAGGACATTCATTCCTTTGTGGAAACGGTTTTAATCCAAAGAATCGGAGAGCTGGGGAAGAAATTGCATACCGGCCGCTCCCGAAATGACCAGGTAGCGCTGGACATGCGTCTTTATGTACGGAGAAACAGTGAAGAATGCAGAGGGTATCTGGAGGAATTACTTGCCGTCATTGAAAAACTCATGGAGAAGCACAGAAGAGATATTATGCCGGGCTTTACCCATTTGCAAAAGGCTCAACCCACTACCATCGCTCATCACTTCGGGGCCTACAAGGAAATGTTTTTAAGAGACAGGAGTCGTCTTTTGGACGGAGAGAAGAGAATGAATTTCTCTCCGTTGGGCGCCGGAGCTTTCGGCGGTACCACCTATCCTCTGGACCGGGAAATGGTGGCAAAGGAGCTTGGCTTTACCGCCGCTACGGAAAATTCCATGGATTCCGTTTCGGATCGGGACTATTTGATTGAATATCTATTCTGCCTATCCATGATCAGTATGCATTTATCCAGACTGTGTGAGGAAATCATTCTTTGGAACAGCAACGATTATGGCTACATCCGCTTGTCCGACAAATATTCCACAGGCTCCAGCATTATGCCCCAGAAGAAGAATCCGGATATGGCGGAGTTGATTCGGGGAAAAACCGGAAGAGTTTACGGCAATCTCTTTTCTCTTCTGACCACCATGAAGGGACTGCCTCTGGCCTATAACAAGGATATGCAGGAGGATAAGGAGGTGGCCTTCGATAGTATGGACACCCTGCAATTTTGCCTTCGGGTAATGGCGAAAATGCTGGACAGCATGGAATTCCGTTTGGAACGCCTCCGGGAAAGCGCGAAAAAGGGCTTCAGCAATGCCACGGATGTGGCGGATTATCTGGTGAAAAAGGGTATGCCCTTCCGTACCGCCCACGGTGTTGTGGGAGAGTTGGTTTTGTACTGCGAAAAGGAAGGAAAGGATTTGGAAGAGCTTTCCTTAGAAGAGTACAGGAAGTTTTCCGATTTAGTGGAAGAGGATATCTATGATGCCATTTCTCTGGAAAGCTGCGTAAAGAACAGGAAGACCAAAGGTGCTCCCGGAGCGCTTTGGGATTAATAAAATAGAGGATGTAAACTTAAGGCCTTTTCCTTAATGTATAGGTCTGAAATCAGGGCACGCTCTCGCTAGCTTCGCCTCGTAGGGGATACTAAGCGAAAAACTGCAGTACCTTTGTTTTTCGCAAGTACCCACGGGCTCAGATTGTCCTTTTTTTAGACC
>CAUSUG010000154.1:0-5493 GCA_963534765.1 uncultured Oribacterium sp. | reverse complement strand
TATTACTCCAACACTATCTTCATAAAACTCTTCTTTCCCTTCTGAAGCAATGGTTCGTTCTCCAGTTCGGAAAGGCTTAGCTGTCTTCCGATATCCGTAACCTTCTCTCCGGCAAAGCTTACTCCGCCCTGCTGCACATTTCTTCTGGCTTCTCCCTTGGATGGTGCCAAACCGCTCACCACCAAAAGATTTAAGATATCGATTCCCTCAGGATACTCTGCCTTTTTAAGGACACACTTCGGGGTATTGGCAGAATTTCCACCACCTGCGAATAAGGACTTGGCAGCTTCCTCCGCCTTCTTAGCTTCCTCTGCACCGTGCACCAGCTCTGTCAAATGGTAAGCCAGGATTTCCTTAGCTTTATTCAGCTCTGCTCCTTCCCAGGCATCCATCTTCTTGATTTCTTCCATCGGAATGAAGGTCAGAAGACGAAGACATTTTCCTACATCCGCATCATCCACATTTCTCCAATACTGGTAGAAGTCGTAGGGACTGGTCTTTGCCGCATCCAGCCAAACCGCACCGCTGGCGGTTTTTCCCATCTTCTTGCCTTCCTTATTGGTAAGAAGGGTGATGGTCATGGCATGGGCATCCTTCCCCAGCTTCTTACGAATCAGCTCTGTTCCTGCCAGCATATTGGACCACTGATCATCTCCGCCGAACTCCATGTTACATCCGTAATCCTCATAGAGACGGTAGAAATCATAGCCCTGCATCAGCATATAGGAAAACTCGAAGAAGGAAAGTCCCTGAGAAAGACGGTTCACATAGCATCTGGCTCTCAGCATTTCGTTTACGGAAAAATGAGGCCCTACCTCTCGTAAGAACTCCATAAAGTTCATATCTCTAAGCCAGTCCGCATTGTTTACCATCAGTGCCTTCCCCTCGGAGAAGTCAATGAAACGACTCATCTGCTTTTTAAAGCAGGCACAGTTATGGTCAATCATTTCGGTGGTCATCATTTGCCGCATATCGGAACGGCCGGAGGGATCTCCAATCATACCGGTTCCGCCACCCACCAAGGCGATGGGCTTATTGCCTGCTGCCTGCAAACGCTTCATCAGGCACAGCGCCATAAAGTGCCCTACATGAAGGGAATCCGCAGTGGGGTCGAAGCCAATATAAAAGACTGCCTTCCCCTCATTCACCATTTTTCGGATTTCTTCTTCATTTGTAACCTGGGCAATCAATCCTCTCTCTTGTAATTCTTCATAAACTCCCATACTGCTTCCTTCCTTTTCAAATCATAGACTGAGCAGGATCCGTCTTTTTTCAAAAGAAAAATCCTGCCTGATTTTACATCCCTCCCACGGCGCGGGATATCTCGTTCTTAAGGAGTATCCCAAGTGTGCGGTATCTCCTTTGCTTTCTTTGACAAAAATCATACTGTTTTTACAGCGCTCTATTAATATTTGGTCTGCTGCTCGTACTCGTAAACATTGGAAATCAGGCGAACCGTATCCTCCCAGCCGATACAGGGATCGGTAATGGACTTTCCGAAGATATGCTCCTCCACCTTACAAGCGCCCTCAATCAGATAGGACTCCACCATCAGGCCCTTCACAAAATTGGCAAGCTCCTGGGAGTACTTTCTGGAATGCATGATTTCCTGGGCAATACGAAGCTGCTCTCTATGCTGCTTTCCGGAATTACAATGGTTGGTATCCACCACTGCTGCAGGGTTCACCAGACTCCGCTCCTCGTAAAGAGAATGTAAAAGCTTTAAATCTTCATAGTGGTAGTTCTGCACCATTTCCCCGTGCTTATTTTGTAAGCCTCGCATAATGGCATGGGTGTAAGGATTGCCGGAGGACTTTACTTCCCATTCCCGGAAAATGAATTCATGGCCATGCTGTCCTGCATAGATGGAGTTTAACATAACCCCTAAGTCTCCTGAGGTCGGATTCTTCATGCCGCAGGGAACATCCACCCCGGAAGCCACCAAACGGTGCTGCTGGTTTTCCACGGAACGGGCTCCCACCGCAATATAGGACATCATATCGGAAAGGTAGGACAGATTATCCGGATAAAGCATCTCATCTGCAGTACTGAAGCCTGTCTCCTCCAAAACTCTCATGTGGAGCTTTCGAATGGCAAAAATCCCTTCGATCAGATTGGCACGCTTTTCCGGATCCGGCTGGTGAAGCATACCCTTATAACCTTCTCCTGTGGTTCTCGGTTTATTGGTATAGATGCGGGGAACAATTAAAATCTTGTCCTCCACCTCTTTGGCAATTTCTTTCAGTTTGTGGCAATACTCCAGTACAGGATCCTCATGGTCTGCGGAACAGGGACCGATCACCAGTAAAAACTTGTGACTTTCTCCTGTAAAAATCGCCTTAATCTCCTCGTCTCTTTTCGCTTTCTGAGCAATCAGCTCGGAAGACAACGGATACTGTTCCTTTACCTCTGATGCAGAGGGTAACTTATGAATGAATTCTAATCCCATACTACCTCCTTCCTATTCTGCTAAAGTATAAAGGAAGTTGAAAAAAAGTGCAAGAAAAGAGGATGCCCTGTCTAGGCACCCTCTTTAGGCTAAATCGAATAGGATAAATGTCTCTTTACAATATCTCTTCACATAGCGAATTCTCAAAAATTCCCCGATTTAGTGAAGACTTATTATAGGGCATCCGCAATAACCCTCTTTAAGGTATCCGCAGAAGCCTGTAATGCTTCCTTCTCCTCAGGACTTAATTCAATGGGTACTACTCTCTCTACACCCCCTCTTCCCACGATAGCCGGAACGGAAAGAGACACATCGTGAATGCCGTATTCTCCGTGCTGCATACTGGAAACCGGCAGGATGGATTTCTCATCTCGAATAATGGCTTCACAGATTCTGCGAACGGACATGGCAATACCGTAATAGGTAGCCTTTTTCTTTTCGATAATTTCGTAGGCGCTGTTCTTTACATTTTCCGCAATACGACTCATAGACTCATCATGCTCGATATGTCCCCGAAGCTCACAGAAATCGTTCAAAGGAATACCGGATACATTGGCACTGCTCCATGCGGCAATCTCGCTGTCTCCGTGCTCTCCGATAATGAAGGCATGAACGGAACGGTTGTCAATGGAAAGGTGCTCTCCCAGAAGATACTTCAATCTTGCCGTATCCAATACGGTTCCGGAGCCGAACACCCGATTCTCCGGAAATCCGCTCAGTTTTACCGCCGCATAGGTTAAAATATCCACCGGATTGGCTACAATCAGAAGAATTCCTTCATAGTTCCGCTTGGCAATCTCCGGAATAATACTCTTAAAAATCCCTACATTCTTCTTCACCAGATCCAAACGGGTTTCTCCCGGCTTCTGTCCTGCTCCCGCCGTAATCACCAGGATGGAACAATCCATCAAATCATCATAATCTCCGGCATAAATCTTCATAGGCTTTGCAAAGGGAAGTCCGTGACTGATATCCAGTGCTTCTCCCTCCGCTTTTGCCCGGTCCGCATCATTTAAAACCATTTCGGAAAAAAGTCCGCTTTGCATTAAGGCAAAGGCAGAGCTTGCTCCTACGAATCCACAACCGATAACCCCTACTTTTCTCTCTTGAATATTCATTTTGCATCCTTTCCGGGAATTCTTCCCCCATTCCTTAAAAGCTTTGGACAAGAGTAGTATAGACTAATCCCTAGTTATTATCTAGGAATTATTGCATTTTATACATACCTTCCCTTACTATTTCGACCATATTCAAAGTTTCTTTACTCCGGATTATTAATCCTCTTTGCCTATAAAAGGGGCTGTAAAAATCAAAATAAGAAATAGATTTTTTTACAGCCCCTTTTACCGAAGTTCCTCCTCTTCCAAAAGTCTCCGCTTCTTCTCTAAATACTCCGGAAAACGCTCCAAATAAGAATGCATATCCTTTCCGTTGTCCGTTCTTTCGATTCTACCTTTGGGAAAGAGAATCTTACTGGAAGCTCCTGCCCCTATCCCTAAGACGCTGTGCTTTTCTTCCATCATGAAAATGTTGTAAAGGCACTCCTTCCCTTCCTTGGCAAAGCCGATATTTTCCAGATTCCCCGCCATATTTTTCTGGCGATAAAGGTAGTAGGGCTGTAAATCCAATTTCTCCGCCGTATCCATACTGCAAAGCATCATCCACTCGATTTCCCTTCTCTCCTGTCGCTTCTTTAAGGAAGGCAGATAAGGAATGGAAAATTCTTTGTCCAAGGAAAAGCTTTCCGCCTTTCCCCCTGCCTGATAGATTTCCCGGAAATGATTTTCCTCCGCCTTCAGTCTGGCGGCTCGTTTTACCGCCAGGGAATGTACGGTTAAGCTATCCGGAGCAAGGCGTAAAATCTCGGAAAGGCTTTCCTCCACCTGCTGCAAATGCTCTCCCGGCAAGCCTAAGATTAAGTCCATGTTAATGTTGTCAAAGCCTAATTCCCTTGCCAAGGCATACTTTTCCTTTACTTCTTCCACGGAATGTTTTCTGCCGATAATATCCAGACTTTCCTGATGGAAACTTTGGGGGTTAATGGAAATTCTATCTACAGAAAAATCCTGCAAAAGCTGTAGCTTTTCCCGATTAATGGAATCCGGTCTCCCCGCCTCCACCGTATATTCTATGGCGCCCTTTCCCTTGGAAAAACAATGTTTCTCCACTAAGGAAAGCAGGATTTCCAAATCCTTTTCTGTTAAGGCTGTGGGAGTTCCGCCGCCAATATAAATGCTTTGGAGCTGTTTTCCTCTTTTCTCTCCCATTTCCCGCAGCACAAAAAGCATTTCCTCCTCCAAAAGCGAAAGGTACTTCGGCATCCTCTCGGAAAAGCTTCCCATGGGCATGGAAAGGAAGGAGCAGTAGGCACAACGGGTTGGGCAGAAGGGAATATTGATATAAAGACTGTAACCTTCGCTAATGCTTTTTCCATAGGCCTTTTCCGCCCTTTGTAAAATGCTTTCCTCCTGCAAGGAAATCTTATACAAAAGCTCCGCCTTCTCTCCCTCCAGGCGATATTCCTCTTTGAGAGCAGGGAACAAAAGCTCGGGACTCTGTCCCTTTTCTTCCCGCATTTTCCGGCAAAGTCCTACAGGACGAATGCCGGTTAAGTCTCCCCAAGGCAGGCTTCTTCCGCTTTGTTTTTCCAAAATATCATAAAGATAAGCTTTTAAAATGGACTTATCCTTTCCCCTATCTCCGGTAAATCTAAGCTCTTCTCCGGTGATTTCCAGAGAAAAGAGGAACAGAGAAGGGTCGAGAATCCCCTCCTCTGTTAAAATGCGATTTTTCTTTTCTTCCGGCTTATGCTTTAAGCTCTTTTTATTTACCTCTGTGGGCTGTCCCACTTCCTTCGCCCGCTTAAAGGCATTCTTCTCCTCCTGGGTAGTTTCCATCAGGCGAATCCCCTGACTGCTATGAATCTGGAAATCTTCCCCGGGATAAAAGGCCTTACAAAGCTCTCGGATGTCTGCTTCAAAGGGCAGAACCTTATCTCCTAAAAATAATTGAATCACAAAATCCTCTTTTACATACTATATAAA
>CAUSUG010000153.1:0-5565 GCA_963534765.1 uncultured Oribacterium sp. | reverse complement strand
AGAAGGGTATGGCTTATTTCCTCAGTTTTTTGATGCTTGCGGGAAATTTGCAAAGCGTGAGCTATGCGGAAGAAATTGCCGGAGAAACGGTAGAACGTATCGCTCTTGCTACGGAAGAAAAATCCTCTGAAAGTCTAAGAGAAAGGGCGGAAGAGAAGGCGGGGGAGGGAAAGACTTCTTTGGAAGAAACTGCCTTAGAGAAGGAAGGATCCGCATCAGAGGGAAAAAAGGAAAAGAAAGAAGAGCTAGTATCAGAAGAGGAGAATAAGACTGCTCCTTCGGAAGCAAAGACTGAGGAGTCTTCTTTGGAAGAGAAGGCTAGTTTGTCATCGGAAGAAGCTAAGCAGGAGGAAAAGCCGGAGTATATGGACGCCGGTTCTTTTGAGGCTTCCTACAGTAAGGATATTACTATACTGGCAAGCTTTTCTGAGGGAACCTTCTATGAGGGAACCAGAATGAAGGTGGTCCCGGTAGATTCAGAAAGCATTCTGGAAGAGGCCAAGGCCCTTTCTTTGAAGGATTATAAGAAAAAGAATCCGGGGGAAGAGGCGGAGGTTGAAGTTCTGGAGGCTATCGACATTTCCTTCTACAGAGAAGTTAACGGTGTGGAAAAGGAAGTACAGCCTAAGAACGGCAAGAAGGTAGAGCTTCGCCTGCAAAAAAGTAAAAAAATAAAGGATGCTTTAGAGAAGACTGAGGAAAATCTTAAAGAAGATCAAGAAGAGGATCTTGAGGAAGAACTACAGATTGTACATCTTTCTGAAGATCATCCCGGAGAAATCCTTAGTGTAAAGGAGGAGGGAGAAGAACTCCTGTTTTCCGCAAAGCATTTCAGTCCCATTATCCTGGTAAGAAGAAAAAGGGATTTGGGAGAAGAGGCTGTCAACCATGAGTTTAAGGCGTTCTGGACGGAAGCTCCTAATGCTCCTAGATTTGGCAGCACCATTCCCAACGGCCATACTTATACCGATAACAGTAACGGTGTAATGCGGGAACAAAGAGATTTAAAAATCATTCCTCCGGAGAACGCTTCCAACGGTACGGATACAACTACCCTGGGCATAGAGCTTACCCTGAAGGGAAACAAAAATGTCAGTTATGATGTAGGAACGGTTAATATTGATGTTCCTGCCAGAATTTTTGAAGGCTGGGATGAAAATGAACCGGACAAAATTTCTGTATATGAGAAAAAGGAAGGGAATCAGCATAAGCTGCAGCCTTCTATGGCTACAGGCTTGCTTGAGGCGCCGAATACCAATACCCAAAGTAGCTTTAATTATACCATTATCAAAAAGAATGTTCCCGGAAAGGATAAGCCGGAAGACTATCTTCGTTTAACTAACTATAGGGCGGTAAACGGTGGGTTTACTTTTAAGGCGGATATTGCCTACAACCTGACTCCTTCCATGCTGAAGGTAAAGCATGATTATGCTAAGGGGGTAGGTGTCTATGACAATAAATTCCCTGTCAGCTTAAATATTGACCACAGTGATAACAGTTTGGATGTGAAACAGGATGTTCCTCTTTCCGTTCATGTGGAAACCAAGGTTGAGCCTACTAGCTTCAATTTCAAGCACGGTGAGGCGGATATGAAGCAGGGGATATTCTTCTCCTGGGATCCCAGCTGGGGCACTACCACGGATAACCCCGGTGAGTATTTCTATGGCGTTTGGTATCTAAGAGTGGATAGAGCCAGGGCAAGCTCTCAGGCCTTTGATTATAGCTTCCATACCTTAGATCCTGCAGATTCGGGTGGAGGAATCCTGGTTGGTGCGAAGAAGCTTCCTACAAACGCGGCATGGAACGTCTACTACAATAAGAGCGATATTGAAAATCATGCCAGAAACGGTTATGCGGATATTGCAAAGTTTATGGAGCCGGGAGAAAATCCTCCGGCAACAAAGCCTTTTTTGGAGAACCCCATTAATAGAAGCTATGTAGGAATTCCAAAGGATCCCAGTGTAGAAAACCTCCCCACTCATCAGCCCTATGTGGCTGCCTTAAACTATGCCAACGACAAGTATAATTCCCAGCTTTATGCCTTACTGTATAAGTATCCTATGAGCAAGTTGCAAGAGGCAAAGGACAAGGGTATCGATCTTACGACCGATGGGCTTGATATTAGCAATAAGGTTGGGTTTACAGAAACCTGGGCAGACGGCTATGTGAGAAAGGGTGAGGCGGAGGCGGCACCTATGAAGGTACTTCTTCGCTCTTCAGGGCCGGGAGACTTTTTATTAAAGAAGTATAATACTGTGG
This sequence comes from uncultured Oribacterium sp., assembly GCA_963534765.1. Lineage (GTDB taxonomy): Bacteria > Bacillota > Clostridia > Lachnospirales > Lachnospiraceae > Oribacterium. The sequence continues at coordinate 3,306 of CAUSUG010000153.1, read as the reverse complement.
ATAGACAGATTTACCTTGGCGTTTTTGGATTACAAAGTATTTATAAAGGTGGTGCAGCGGCTCCTGTAGTATATAGCAACTGGAATGAAAGCTTTACTCTTTCTGCTACATATAAGGCAAAGGATAGCAGTGTAAATGTGTCACGGGACGGAAGCTATACCACCTCTGATACTAATGTTCCCGGTTCCGGTGCTACCCTTACAGACGGAAAGTATAAGCTATTCTCTGTAAAACCCAGCCAAGTAAATGGAAAAACTTTGAAAGAGGAAACAAATCAGGATGAATTCTCCAGTGATTCTATAACAAACGGTGATGTTTATAGAGGTGGCGTTTATGAATTAACAGAGGAGGACTACCATTATAGCCGTATCTATTTAAGAGATATGAAGGCCTATGATGTGGATTATTTGGGGAATCAGTTGGTAAAATTCTCCGGTAAGGCAAGCCCCAGAAAGAAAGATTCCAGCTATCCTCCCGTACAGGTTATGGTAAAGGATAAGAGATATCCGGGAAGAGGATATTTTGAGTATGGTCGCTTAAGCTATAACGACCATGGAGGCGTTATCTTTACTGTAACAGAGCCCGGCGCAATAAAGAAGTATACACTCCGTGACAATGCCGACATTTCACAAACGAATCAGCTGGACTTAGAGGCTGCCTTTGGAGATAACATTGTAGGGCTTCAGTTTAAACAGGATTCCCCCTATTATAAGACAAACTTTGATGCGTCATTCACCATAAAGGTGACTCCTCAGCCTGCTATGCGGAACTTCATTGCCGATACCATGGCTAAAGGAGACGGGTATAACATGAACTTCCTGGCAGGTGGCGCTGTAGGAGAAGTCCGTCAATTAGGTACAGCGATTATTGATAAGAGGGCGGGAAAATACTTGGCTGAAATAGGCTATGGTTTAGAGCCCTTAAATATCACCTCGGAGCTGGTAAAGCAAAACAAACCTTATGTGGACCATCCTGAGCGCAGCGAGCAAAGCATGGATGTTATTGCCTGGGGCTTTAACTGGGGAATCTTCCCCACCAGTTTACAGGAGGATGAGTATACCAAGCCTTATGTGTTAAAATCCGGAATTATCTATGATCTTCTTCCTGCAGGAACCTATGTGGACGAACGCTCTATTGTTCTGGGAACCTGGGATGCGGCGGACACTCCACCGGAAAGTAAAAAATTTGTCAAGGGGAAGGACTATACCGTAGAGTTTAAGAAGAACTGGAAAGGCTCCGGTCAGACCATGATGATTATTAAGTTAACCATTCCGGATGATGCAGAGCATCGTTTTTGGAATAAACAATATAATCGAAGCGGTTGGAAGCTAAACTATACCCTTTGGAACCCTTACACCAATATCGTGGACCGGGGAAGAACGGCAAAAAACACCTTGGGATTTGTCAATACTGACGAGAATACCATTTGGAATCCAAACTATAACCCGAAGCTTGCAAATCCGGGGAATAATGCAGATAAAATTAAATATTACGAGGAGCTTGCGCTGAATGCTTTAAACAGTAGCAATGATAAATATACCACCTCCGTAACGGAACTGAATATGCCCTACGGCCCGGTAACGGTACTGGAGGCAAGATTCAGCAATACGGTTTCTACGGAGATTGATCCCCGTTATTTAAGTACTAATGTAAGCTATATGGGAGATCCTTATACCCATAGACTGATGTATCAGGCTTCAGATAACAGCAGAACAACGGATTTGGTCATCTATGATATCCTGGGAGAGAAAAAGGATAGAAACGGAGACTTTAACGGTGTAGACATCAACAGTCTCTTGAGTAAGCGCTCCTTTGATAAGGACAATACCAACAACTCGGATACCTTAAAGCCCAGAGTCTTTTACTCTTATGAAATTCCTACTGAGGCAAAAAGAGATTTAGGAAAGGCCTTTCATGACCCGGATTACAACAGTGATACGAATCCAAACAATCCGAGGAATACCGGTACCAGTATTTGGCATGAATGGAACTACGAGGACGAAACACAAAATGTCGGCGTAGAAAAAGATAAAATTGTGGCTTTGGCTTTTGATCTTCGTACTACCAAAGACAAGAAGCCCTTCATTTTAGATAAGAAGGGATTGCTGATTGCCAATGTCAATATGCTGGCCCATACGGATATGGATAAGATTCCTGTTGTAAACACCAATCTGGCATACCGTGTAGCTACCTTATTCCCGGGAAATGATATTCCTCAGAATGTGGCACCGGATATCGTAGAAGGCAGCAGTAGCCATAAACTGGTGGAGCCGGTAGTCTTTAAGCTTCCGGTAAAGAAGATTTTGGAAGTCCCAAAGGAATTAGCTACGCAAGCTCCCGATATTCGCGGAAAATTCACCTTCACAATCAGCGGAGAAAATGGGGCACCTTTACTGGATGAAAAGGGAAATCCTATCACTACAGTATTGAAGAACCCGGATAAGGACGGCGGAACGGTAGAATTTGGAAACATTCGGCTGATGAGACCCGGAACCTATACTTATAAAATTAATGAGCATGGAAGGAATGTAGACGGTCTTACCAGTGAGGACATGGGAGATAAATTTATCACCATTACCGTTACAGACCCGGATCACAAGAAGATGGTTTCTGATCTACGAATTAACAATGGCAATCCTTTAAGTTTTGTCAATGTTTTCGGAGAAGAAATCATTGAACCGGAAATTAAGGTGCAAAAGTTCTTAAGTGCTACGGCAGGAATCAAGAAGCCGGATATCAGTAATGCATTTACCTTTACCTTAAAGAGTAAAAATGGAGCACCCATGCCGCTAGAGGCAGGTGGTTCCGACAGTTTAAGTAAGACAAATCCTGATGCTGTCGGAGGAGAGGTTAACTTCGGAAGAGTTAAGATTGCGGCTGTAGGAGATTATGAGTATACAGTAACAGAAAGCGGTTTATTCCCCGGAGTAAACAACGATCCTCGTGCCACCAGAAATGTTACGATTAAAGTTCGTCGTCTTGATGGTAAACTCTATGCTTTGGTGGGAGGAGACGACTTTAACTATACCAATGTCTTTACGCCTACACCTACACAGGGACAGGTAGATCTTGGTAAGAAGATTTCCGGAAGAAAGCCTTCTCAGGCAGACCCTTTCCGTTTTGTACTTCGGACGGAAACCATGGAGATTTCTTCCAACTCCGTTTACTGGACAGATAAGCGAGAAGATCCAATCTTCAATGACAAGGAAATCTTTTTCAATAACGGTAACGGAAACGATACCTTTGAGGAATATCTGGATCCGGATAACAACGTTATTAGGAATAAGAAAATCGTGAGCAACTCCG
>CAUSUG010000152.1:0-5571 GCA_963534765.1 uncultured Oribacterium sp. | reverse complement strand
GTGCTATAGTGAAGTCATGAACGAAATATGGAAGAAAACGCAGGGGCCGAAAAAATGTGCGTAGGATAAAAGCTATTTCTATCGATTCTATTATCTCCATAAGTTTAAGATTTCATTTTTACAATCCAAAATCATATCAAAGTCTAGGAGATTCATGCCAGGGAGGGCGCTGCAGCATTTGCTGAGAAAGGAGCGGGACATGCCTTCCCCAATGAAAAAACCTTCATTTAACGTTTCCAAAAAAATGAAAAGAAACTGTATTGTTCTTGCCTGTATAGGAGCTCTTTTCCTGATTGGCATGACAGCCTTTGGTGCTTACAATAACCGGCCGGTGAAGATTCCGCTGGATAAGTTCTATCAGGTGGAATTTACCGGTGAAGATGGTCTGGGAGAGGGGAAGCTTATCTTTCAGAAAGAAGATTTTGAAAAAAATTATCTTGGGAAAATCAAGAGAAAAGGAAGATACAGTAAGAGAAGCAGAGGAATCTTCGGGATGATGACCAATCTGTTTCTGAAAGAGACGGAGAAAGAGATTATATTGAGTGAAGTGGAGTATGCGGTAATGCAGCTTCCGGAGCTTTCCGAGGAGAGTCAATTGGAAAATGGAGAACATGTTTCCTTAAGCTGTAAAGAGGATTTATCCTGGATTGAGAAAAGCTATAACGTGAAGTTGCTTTGGGAGGATAAGGATCTGGTGGTTAAGGGGCTTTATGAACGGACAGCGGTGAATCCCTTTGATTTTCTGGATATTCAATTTACGGGAAATTCTCCACAGATTAGAGTAGAGCTGAGCTTAAAGGATGCTCCCGCCTGGATGGAGCTTAGCGATGTGAATATCAGTAAAAGGGAAGGCCTTGCCTCCGGGGATAAAATCAAAATTACTTTTTATCAGGAATTAATGAGAAAAGTGGAGAAAGAGCATATCTATTTTTTAGAAACAGAGAAGGAATATGAAGTCCCCAAGGCAAATGCCTACTGGACCAGTGGAAAGGATATTCCCGGAGACACATTAAGACTTCTACAGGAAGCGTTTATGGATTCTTTACGTAAGGAGATGATTGGGGGAACAGCAGAGGAATATATCGATCTTTCCGGCATATCCGTACAGTATTTGGGAAATTATTTTCTCAGTCGAAAAGAAGATGCACCGGTGCTCGGTCACAACAGGCTATTCCTGCTTTTTGAAATCCATGCGCCTTTAAAACTGAAGGATGGAAGCCTACAAAATATTCAGTATTTTAATGGAATAGAATATCAGGATTTGCTTATGGATCAGGACGGAAAAGCACTGGTAAAGCCGGAGGATGGCATTGGAAAGGGCGTTGTTCATCCCATAGCCTTTCCCCTGGGAGAGGATGATTCTCTGTATTTGTACGGATATAAAGATTATGCCGAGTTTTATAAGCAGGAGATCTTCCCACTCCTTACGGATTACAGGGGAGAAGACAATAGCTTAAAGGCACCGGAGTCTGTTTCCGGAGTTACCCTTCAGCTACCTTCCGAATCATCAGGGGAGAGTTCTGCAGAAGCGTCTGCCGATAGAGCCAATCCCACAATGGGGACTTCAGCGGAGGCATCTGCCGAGTCGGAGCCTAATGCATCCTCTATAGCTTCTGCCGAGAGTTCTTCTTAAGACATTCTGTTTGGTAACTATGGTGAAAACCTGGATATATAGAAGACATCGGAGGGAGGAAAATCTATGGCATAAAAGAAGACATAAAAGCAAAAACCATTTTTGTAACCTGACAAAAATAAATCGAATTTTTCTATCTAAAAAGAGTCGAAAAATCAGAAAGAATAGCTTCTATAGCAGGCATATTTCTCTCCGTTTTTTCGGCTCTTTTCTTTGAGACGGAAAATAATTGGCTGTAAAAATCAAAAAAATTTCTAGATTTTACATTTACTTAAAGCGGCTTCATCCGCAAGTACGGTAACATGGGGATGGAATTGTAGAATGGAAGCGGGGACAGAGGGGGTAACCGGTCCTTCTAAGACTCTCTGTAAAATATCCGCCTTATCCTTTCCGGAAACCATTAAGAGGATTTTTTTGGCTTTCATAATGGTGCCGATTCCCATGGTGTAGGCCTCTTTGGGAACTTCTTCTTTAGACGAGAAGAAGCGCTGATTGGCTTCGATGGTTTCTTCGGCAAGCTGTACACAGTGGGTTTCCCTTGGGAAAGAATCACTTGGCTCATTAAATCCGATATGCCCATCATGTCCAAGTCCCAGAATCTGTAAATGGATTCCTCCTAATTTACGAATCAGAGCTTCATACTCAAGGCAAGCCTTATTCGCGTCTTCCAGAAGACCGTTGGGAACGGCAGTGTTTTCCATAGGAATATTCACGTGCTGAAACAGCTCTTGATTCATAAAATAGCGGTAGCTGTGGCTGTCCTCCGGAGCAAGACCTCTGTATTCATCCAGGTTCACGGTACGTACTGCAGAAAAATCCAGACGTCCCTCCTGATATAATTCTCTTAAAACCTGATAGGCACCGATGGGAGTGGAGCCTGTGGCTAAGCCCAAAACCGGGTGCTCTCTTTGGGTGATTTCCGCCGCAATCAGCATGGCGGCTTTTTTGCTGAGAACCGAGTAATCCTTTACCTTTTCAATCCGAAACATGGGAGTCCCTCCTTGCAATCTGCGTTTTTTTCATAGTAGCAAAAAGAAATGGGGTATACAATAGAAAATCCTAAGCAGAATCTAGGAAAAACTACGGTGGGTATTACAATGGAAAAAATTATGCTATACTAGGCAAATAGTTATGTAAAGGAGGATAGAATGAGAGTACAAAAGGGATATCAAAAGAATATTTGCAGACGTTTTTTGTCGGGAATGGCATTTATTTTTCTGTTCTTTCTCATGGGAACAGGAATTTCCCATGCAGAGGGAAGATGGGAGCAGGAAGGACAGAGTTGGTACTATTATTCTTCGGACAATAAAGAAAGCTATACCGGCTGGGTACAGTCTTCCACGGATGGACGTTGGTATTTTTGCTTAAACAGTAAAATGCAGACCGGCTGGGTCAGCTGGAACGGGAAATGGTATTTTCTGAACAGTGACGGAGCTATGGCGGAAAAGCAGTACGTGGGCAATTTTTATCTGGGAGAAGATGGAGCGGCTCTCATTTCCGCAGAAACACCGGATCAGAGAAAGACTTCGGAAAACGGCTCTCTTCTAAGGAAGGGAAAGCCCATGCAGGAGTTAAATGAGAAAACTGCGAAATACATCTCCGTTTTGATGGAGCATCCGGACGCCAAGGTTTTCTTTGACAGCCCCAACCAGTTAAGTCTGGAAGAAGGGAACGGTTATCCCTTTGTGATTTTCAAGAAAATGAGTTTATACGATAGAAAGTCGGGAGAACTTCTGTATGCCGGGGATGCGGCCTTTCATAAAAATGCCGTGATTGAATATAACAGCGGAAGTGAAAAGAAGATGATTTCTGTCATGGATCTTATGATGATTCGGGGGGTTGCGGGAGAAAGAGTGTTTATCGATCCCGCAGGTTATATTACCTATGTGGCAGGAGGCGTGGAATGACCTTACAACAGCTTCGTCAAGTCATTGCGGTAGCCGATTACGGCTCCATGAACGAGGCGGCGAAGCAGCTGTATCTGACCCAGCCCAGCTTAAGCGCTACCATCAAGGCGGTGGAAAGAGAAATCGGGATAGAAATCTTTACCAGATCCAACCGGGGAATTATCGCCACGCCTGAAGGAGAGGAATTTCTGGGCTATGCCAGACAGGTTTCTGAACAGTACCAGTTAATGGAAGATAAATATCTTTCCGGAGGACCTCAGAAAAAGAAATTCAGCGTTTCCATGCAACACTATACCTTTGCGGTGGAGGCCTTTATTCGACTGCTTCGACAGTATGAGGAAAACAATGTGTATGAGTTTTCCGTTTTTGAAGGCAGAACCATTGATGTTATTGAAAATGTCCGTAAGCAAATCAGTGAACTGGGCATTATCTATGAAAATGACTTCAATGAAAATGTCATCGGAAAGATTTTACGAGAGGGAGACTTGGAATTTGTACCCCTCTTTTCTTGCAAAATATATGTTTTCATGGCGAAATCCAATCCTTTGGCAAAGAAAAAGCTCATTTCCATGGAGGATTTGATGGATTATCCCTGTTGCACCTTTGATCAGGGGGAGAGAAATTCCTTCTATTTTGCGGAAGAAGTTTTAAGTACCTATGATTACAAGAAGTTCATTAAGGTCAATGATCGAGCTACGATTTTAAATCTTATGGTGGGCTTAAATGGATATACGCTCTGTTCCGGTATTATTTGTCAGGAATTAAACGGACCGGAGTATATTGCGATTCCTTTGGATACAGAAGAAACCATGCGAATCGGCTATATAAAAAATAAGAAGATGCATCTTTCCGAGCTTGGCAAAAAATATGTGGAAGAGCTGAAGAAATATAAGGTACAAGAAGAAACAGACAGTATTTAGAGGGAGAAGCCTTCTCCCGGAAAGGAACGGCAATGTTTGATTGGCTAATGCCCTTTTTTTATATTCTGAGCGCTACGGAAGTGGCGGAAGCTCCTTCCGGCTTTTCCATAGAACAAGTCCTTCAGCCCCCACTGCTGTATGCCTGTATCGGAGGGCTGATTCTTTTCCTTTTTCTTCTATTTCTCCTTCTGCGTTTCTTGAGAAAAAGAAGGCATAAAAAGGCACTGGAATATCATATTGATGAGAAAGACAAATACCATGTTCGCTTGGAAGCGAAGAATCTTTCCGCCCTGCTTCCTCCTCTTTTGGAAGGCTTAGGAGGAAAAGAAAATATTCAGTCTTTACGAAGTGAAAATAGAAGGCTGAAGGTAGGCATTAAAGACTATGATTTGGTGAAGGAATCCTGCATTCGGGAGGCGGGATTTCCCGGATTAATCCGTCCCAGAAAAGATGAAGTGCAGATTATCGTGGGAGAGGATGCGGATGAGCTTAAGAATCGTCTGGGACAGGAACTTTCTCTTTCTTAAATGGACCCTTCGGAAGGAAAAGCTGAATAGCTTTAAAAAGGAAAACGGAATAGCTTCGAAAGTAGAAACGGAATAGCTTCGAAAGTAAAAATGGAATAGCTTCGAAAGTGAAAAGCGAATAGAATTGAAAGGAAATGTAGAATAGAATCGAAAGGGGGAAAAGTGAAAAAAAGCTACGAGTTGGATATGACCACAGGGGCAATTCTTCCTAAAATGCTTCAATTTTGTTTTCCTCTGATGTTTACGGGGATTTTACAGCTGCTTTTCAATGCGGCGGATGTCTTTGTTGTGGGAAAATATGTGGGAGCTGTGGCAATGGCGGCTGTAGGCACTTCGGGGCCGATTATAAACCTGCTGGTTAACCTTTTTTTAGGCCTGTCGGTGGGAGTAAACGTTGCTGTTGCCCGGTATATCGGAGCCAATCGGAGAAAGGATGTGGAGGAACTGTTGGCTACAGCCTACACTACGGCTTTGCTTTCGGGATTTTTGCTTCTGCTAATTGGAAATTTACTTATTTCCGCGATTATCCGGGGGATGAATACCCCGGAGGAAGTGGCGCCTCAGGCAGAGACTTACCTTCGCTA
>CAUSUG010000151.1:0-5587 GCA_963534765.1 uncultured Oribacterium sp. | reverse complement strand
TCTAACTGATTTGCGTCAATTTTTTCGCGCTTCATCTTAGTGATTTCTCCTCTCGATTAGAATACTAGTCCGGCTTCTCTTGCAGCATCTGCAAGGGCCTGAACCTTACCATGATACAGGAAGCCGCCTCTGTCGAATACCACTTCCTTGACTCCCTTTGCCAAAGCCTTCTCAGCGATGGCCTTACCTACATACTGAGCTGCCTCAACATTGTCGGTAAACTGCAAATTCGCATTCTTATCTAAGGTAGAAGCTGCACACAGGGTGTTCCCTGCAGCGTCATCAATAAGCTGTGCATACATGTGCTTATTGGAACGAAAAACCGCAAGACGTGGTCTCTCAGGAGTACCAGATAAACGGTTTCTGATTCTTGCGTGCTTTTTTTGACGAAGCTCGGCTTTATTTTTCTTGCTAACCATTCTACTTTCCTCCTATTATTTCTTACCAGTCTTACCGACTTTACGACGAATGACCTCGGTAGAGTACTTAATTCCCTTACCCTTATAAGGCTCCGGTGCTCTCTTAGAGCGGATTTCCGCAGCATACTGGCCAACCTTCTCTTTGTCGATTCCTCTGACAAATACGGTGTTGGCTCCCTCTAATACGGTCTCCAAGCCTTCCGGATCTTCCATGGTTACAGGGTGAGAATATCCTAAAGTCAAAGTCAAGGTCTTGCCCTGCTTTGCCGCTCTGTATCCTACACCATTGATTTCCAGCTTCTTCTCGTAACCGTTGCTTACACCTTCAACCATGTTGAACAGTAAAGCTCTGGATAATCCGTGAAGAGACTTCTCTTTCTTATTGTCATTTGGACGAGTAACCACTAAGTGGCCATCCTCTTCCTTAATTGTGATTTCTTTTGCAAAGGTTCTCTCTAAGGTTCCCTTTGGTCCCTTTACCTTTACTACATTGTCCTTAATCTCAACAGTAACGCCTGCCGGGATCGCGACCGGTAACTTTCCGATACGTGACATAGTATACTCCTCTCTTAAATTCTCAGTAAAATACTGTTTTCAGAAAATATATTCCGACAGATTACCATACAAAGGCAAGGACTTCTCCGCCTACACCCTTTTGTCTTGCTTCCTTGTCGGTGATTACACCCTGGTTTGTGGAAATGATTGCTGTACCTAGTCCACCAAGTACTCTAGGCATATTCTCTTTGCCGGCGTATACACGAAGACCCGGCTTGGAAATTCTACGAATTCCGGAAATGATCTTCTCATTCTTGTTGGAACCGTACTTCAGTCCGATCTTAATGTCCTGGAATTTTCCATTTTCAACTAACTCGCAGCTGGAAATGTAACCTTCCTTCAGAAGAATCTCAGCAATAGACTGCTTCATCTTAGATGCTGGGATACATACGCTGTCATGTTTTGCAGTGTTTGCATTACGAATTCTTGTAAGCATATCTGCGATTGGATCACTCATACTCATTTTTACGGATATCCTTTCTTTTTATCTATGAGGATGCGCCCTATGCACTATCCTCTTTGCAAACGAAATATCGAATGCTTATGCAATCGATATTCGTTTTACAATCATTTTACCAAGATGCTTTTCTCACCCCTGGAATCTCTCCCTTATATGCTAACTCACGGAAGCATACACGGCAGATTCCGTACTTACGAAGTACAGAGTGGGGACGTCCACAAATCTTACATCTTGTGTATTCTCTTGTGGAGAACTTTGCAGGTCTCTGCTGCTTTAATTTCATTGATAATTTAGCCATTTTTTCCTCCGATTATTTCGCAAAAGGCATATTGAACAGGGTAAGAAGCTCTCTGGACTCTTCGTCAGTCTTTGCAGTTGTAACGAAGATGATATCCATTCCTCTAACCTTATCTACCTTGTCGAACTCGATTTCAGGGAAAATAATCTGCTCTTTGATTCCAAGGGCATAGTTTCCTCTACCATCGAAGGCATTGGGGTTCACACCACGGAAGTCTCTTACTCGAGGAAGAGCCAAGTTGATCAAACGATCAGCGAACTCGTACATCTTCTCTCCGCGAAGAGTAACCTTACATCCAATTGCCTGTCCCTCTCTGATCTTGAAGTTCGCAACGGACTTTCTTGCCTTTGTTGTTACAGCATGCTGTCCGGTAATGATCTCTAAATCACGTACTGCACTGTCGAGAACCTTGGAATTTTCTTTTGCTTCACCAACACCCATGTTGATGACGATTTTTTCAAGCTTTGGAATTTCGTTAACATTCTTATAGTTAAACTTCTTCTGCATAGCTTCTTTGATTTCGCTATTGTAAATTTCCTTTAATCTAGCCATCCTTTATTCCTCCTTTCTCTTAGTCAATAACCTTACCGGTCTTCTTAGCCACACGAACCTTCTTGCCATTCTCAAGCTTGAATCCTACGCGAGTAGCCTGTCCATCAACAACAAGCATTACATTGGATGCATCCAAAGCTGCTTCCTTACGAACAATTCCGCCCTGTGGGTTAGCCTGACTTGGCTTCTGGTGCTTGGTTACCATGTTGCAACCTTCTACCACTACCTTGTTGGTCTTTGGATCGAAGGATAAAACCTTACCCTGCTTACCATTGTCCTTACCGGTAATGATCTTTACCATATCGTCTTTCTTGATTCTACGCATCTGGCTCCCCTCCTTATAATACTTCCGGTGCGAGGGATACGATCTTCATGTAACCATGATCTCTTAACTCTCTTGCTACCGGTCCAAAGATACGGGTGCCCTTTGCGGTATTATCCTCCTTGAGGATAACTGCTGCGTTCTCATCGAAACGGATATAGCTACCATCTTTTCTTCTGGTCTCATCCACTGTACGAACCACAACGGCCTTTACAACGTCACCCTTCTTAACCTGTCCGCCGGGAATAGCGTCCTTTACGGAAGCTACAATGATGTCTCCGATGGCGGCATATCTTCTGGTAGAGCCTCCCATAACACGGATGCAAAGAAGCTCTCTTGCACCTGTGTTATCAGCAACTCTAAGTCTTGTTTCCTGCTGAATCATATATGCTCCTTCCTTGCTCCTATATTACTTCGCCTTCTCAATGATGGAAGTAAGTCTCCATCTCTTGGTCTTAGATAAAGGTCTGGTTGCCATTACCTTAACTGTATCTCCCTCACCAGCCTCATTGTTCTCATCATGAGCGTAAATCTTAACGGTACGCTTTACGATTTTTCCAATAAGAGGGTGCTTCACGTGATCTTCAATAGCGATAACGATGGTCTTGTCCATCTTTGCACTAACCACCTTACCGGTACGGGTTTTTCTCAGATTTCTTTCCATTATTCTGTTCTCCCTTCTCACGCTTTCGCTTTCTCAGTGATAACAGTCTGAATCCGAGCGATGTTTTTCCGAACCTCGGTAATGCGGGCTGTATTATCCAACTGATTGGTTGCATTCTGGAATCGCAGATTGAAAAGTTCTTTCTTTGCGGAAACCAGCTCTTCATTCAGCTGCTCAGCTGACTTTGCCTTCAGCTCTTCTAAATATGTTTTCTTTTTCATTAGTTATCACCGCCTTCCAGATCTGCCTTTGCGACGATTTTGCAGTTACAAGGAAGCTTGTGAGAAGCAAGACGTAATGCCTCTCTTGCAATTTCCTCCGGTACACCGGCAATCTCAAATAACACGCGTCCCGGCTTAACTACTGCAACCCAGTACTCTGTAGCACCCTTTCCGGATCCCATACGTACTCCCAAGGGCTTTGCAGATACAGGCTTGTCTGGAAAAATGTCGATCCAAACCTTACCGCCACGCTTAATGTATCTTGTAAGGGCAACTCTGGCTGCCTCGATCTGATTGGATCTGATCCAACAAGGTTCAGTGGAAATAATTCCGAATTCTCCATGGCTAACGGTATTGCCTCTAGTAGCCTTACCGGTCATTCTTCCGCGCATCTGCTTACGGAATTTCGTTCTCTTAGGCATTAACATAATTATTTCTCGCTCCCTTCCTTATTTTTCTTGGCAGGAAGTACCTCGCCCTTGTAAATCCATACCTTTACTCCTAATTTTCCATAGGTAGTATCGGCCTCAGCAAATCCATAATCGATATCTGCACGAAGAGTCTGAAGAGGAATTGTTCCCTCGCTATAGAACTCACGTCTTGCGATATCCGCTCCGCCCAAACGTCCACCAACGGAAGCCTTAATTCCCAAAGCTCCTGCTTTCATGGTTCTGGACATAGCCTGCTTCAAAGCTCTACGGAAAGATACACGGTTCTCTAAGGACAACGCGATACTTTCTGCAACAAGCTGTGCATCTCTATCCGGTCTCTTGATTTCCTTGATATCGATGAAGATGTTCTTGTTGGTAATCTTCTGAACATCCTTCTTTAACTTCTCGATTTCCGCTCCGCCCTTACCGATAACGTATCCGGGCTTAGCAGTAAATACGATAATGCGAACCTTATCCTCAGCCGCTCTCTCGATTTCAATCTTAGAGACATTTGCGGAATACAGCTTCTTCTTTAAAAATTCTCTGATCTTGTGATCTTCGATAAGATTATCTGCAAAGTTTTTCTTGTCTGCGTACCACTTAGAATCCCAGTCCTTAATGATACCGACTCTCATACCGTGCGGATTGACTTTCTGTCCCATTCCTTGCCTCCTTACTTTCTTTCGTCCAGAATAACAGTGATGTGTGAGCTTCTCTTGAAGATTCTGTAAGCTCTACCCTGTGCTCTTGGGTGGATTCTCTTTAATGTTGGAGCTGCATTTGCGAAGCACTCTGCAACATAAAGATTCTCTCTATTCATATTGTTATTGTTTTCTGCATTAGCAGCTGCGGACGCAAGAAGTTTCTTAACCAATGTGGAAGCATATCTTGGGTTATAGGTAACGATTCCCAATGCCTCTTCCAAGCCCTTGCCACGAATAGCATCTAAAACAAAGCAAGCTTTCTGTACAGACACTCTAGCATAAGAAAGCTTAGCGGAAGGTCTTTTATCTTTATTTGCATTTCTCTCTCTTTTAATCTGAGATCTATGACCTTTTGACATTTTTCATGTCCTCCTTTCTTTATGCAGATTATCCTCTTCTTTCGTCGCCGTTACCGTGATGTCCGCGGTAAGTTCTTGTTGCAACGAATTCTCCCAGCTTGTGTCCTACCATATCCTCTGTAACGTATACAGGAACATGCTTTCTTCCGTCATGAACCGCAATGGTGTGTCCAACAAATGACGGGAAGATTGTGGAACGACGAGACCAAGTTTTCACTACTGTCTTTTGATTCTGTGCATTCAGTGCATCCACAGCCTTTAAAAGACTCTGATCTGCAAATGGTCCTTTTTTAATAGAACGTGCCATTATTCTTTCTCCTCCTCAATTATTTGATGGCTCTACCATCACGTCTTCTTACGATAAGCTTATTGGAAAGCTTCTTCTTGTTTCTGGTCTTCAAACCAAGTGCAGGCTTACCCCAAGGTGTGCAAGGTCCACTCCGTCCGATAGGAGCTCTACCTTCTCCACCTCCGTGTGGGTGGTCGTTAGGGTTCATTACAGATCCGCGAACTGTCGGGCGGATACCCATGTGACGCTTTCTTCCTGCCTTACCGAGATTGATGAGGTTGTGGTCTCCGTTACCTACTACACCGATGGTTGC
>CAUSUG010000150.1:0-5619 GCA_963534765.1 uncultured Oribacterium sp. | reverse complement strand
GGAAGAAAGAGTTCAGGAAGATACACTTTCTTTTTTTGGAGGAAAAGGAGTCTACAATGATGCAGGAAAGTGCGAGTAGAAACGGTTTAGGCGCAGACAAAGAAAAATGGCGGGAAAAACAGGGATTTCGAGGACAAATCCCGGTTTTTAAGAAAGGGAGAAGAGTAGGGAAACGACTTTTTGCCTTCTTTTTGGCTATGCTTTTAGCTGCCGGTCAATTAGAAACAGTAAGCTTTGCGGAGGAGGTATCTGCGTCGCCGCTGCAAGTCAAGGAAACAGAGTCGGAAAATCAGAAGGAAGCTATTTCTTTCGAGAAAGCTTCACCTAAAGAGACAGCTTCAACAGAAACCACTTCATTGGAAGAGTCTTCACCGGAAAGTTCCCCAATAGAAAGCTCTCCAATAGAAAGCTCTGTAACAGGTAGTTCTCCTGTAGAAGCCTCTTCATACGAAGCATCTTCAACGGAAGCTATTGCAATGGAATCTTCTTCAAAAGAGAGAGATTCTTCAGGGACGGATTCTTTAGAAGGGACAAAAAAAGCTGCAAAATTTATTTTGAACTCTGAAGAGACAGAAATAGAAGGGCTTAGTGAAGCCGGCGTTCGGATTACGGCAAAATATCCGGAGTCTACCTTCCCTTTAGAGGTACAGATGGAAGTAAGGGACATCAAGGAGGAAAGTCTTTTAGAGGAAATGAAAGAGAAGGCTTTGCAAAGAGCTAAGCTGCAAGATGCCGGAAATCATCTGAAAGAAGATAGAAAAAAAGGTGGAAAGAAAAAAGAAAAGCAGAAGGAAGAAGGCTGGGAGATAGACTCTCTTTCCGCCGTGGATATTTCTTTTTATGTTTTAAATGAGGACGGCAAGAAGGTAGAGGTTCAGCCGAAAAAAGGAAAAGCCGTAGAGATTACACTGGAAGAATCCTCATTAGAGAAAAAAGAAGGCAGGGAAACAACTACAGAAGTAGAGCCGGAAGCTGAGGATGAAGAAAGAGAGGAATCGGATAGTAGCTTGGGAGTGGATTCTTCTCAGACAGGGGAAACAAAATTACAGGTTCTGCATTTTGATGAGCAGAAGGGTGTAGAGTATTTGGATTCTCAGGTAGAGGGGGAAGAAATCCGTTTTCAAGGAAAACGTTTCAGTCCCTATGCAGTAGTACGTACCAGAAGAAGGAGAGATGTTCCTACAGAAGGAAACAATAACAATATCAAGTTCCATGCCTTTTGGAGTGTTAATGCTACTGCTAACCAAAATGATTCCATCAGCTATATTAACTCCGATTATAATCCTGCTGATGAAGACACAAAAAAGTCTATGCTGATTAAGCCGAAAAAAAATTACAACATGACCATAGGAATCAGCTATATGGTGAATTTTATCGGAGGGGCGGGAGCACCCCAGGATTATCCTACAGGTTCTATCAACATTTATCTTCCCGCAGCAATTTTTAAAGGAAAAGACGGAACTGATCAGGTGGCGGAGGACCAAAACAGCAGAAGCTTAATTTCGCAATTTAATCCGGGAGATATTGTGGAAGCGCCGGGGGTTTCAAAGAACAGAAGTAATTATACAAAAGTCGGCATTACCAAAATGGTAAACGGAGTACCGGTGCCTTATATTAAGGTCAGTAACACGGATGCCAGAGGTCCTGCAAACTCCCTGGGGGCTATTTTTTCTTATAATTTTACGCCGACCTTATTAGATTATACCCATGACAGTACTTCGGTAGAAAAGGGTGTTTATGAGCTGGAATTTCCTGTATTCTTGGAAGTCGATCAGGACATGGATGGAAGTTTTACCGGCCCCCATGATGCCAGTATAGAACGAAAACTGAGAATCAGGGTGGAATCCAAAGTAAATCCCAGCACGGTGGAGCTAAGGGAGGCGAAGAAGTTCGATGCGCCCAAATCCGTTTATTTCCAATGGGATCCCACATGGGGACCGAGGCCTGCGGATGCGGATAATTATTTTTACGGCCTCTTTTATGGAAGAGCGGATCGTGCCAAGTGGAGTACCCAGGCACTATCCTTTGTGCCGGATATTACATCCACATCGGCTCCGGTAGCCGGTTCAGGGGCTATCTCTTCCGGGCAATTAATCGGGGTAAAGCGTTATCCTCAGGACGGAGAATTTGATGCTTTATTTAATCCGAACCAAATGATTGGCAAAATAGGGAACAGTCCCAAGGATATTGCCACAGAAATGGGTGTAGCGACGCCCAGTTTGCCTCGTTTAGAGAATCCTATGGGAAAGACAAGCATTTTTATTGCTCCGGAATATAAGACGGAATACAAAAATAAAAACCTGGATTATAAAGAATATGCCAGCTTTGATGATGGAGGCTACAGAAATACCGCTTTTTATGCCTTTCTTTACCGTTATCCCAAAACGGATATTACAACAGCACAGAGTAGCGGACAGGATCTGGAGACCCATCCTCTAAAGTATAAAAGTACATTTTCTGTACAGGATATTTGGCAGGATGGATATAACGGAACACCCAAGGCGGAAAGTACTGCAGAACTGGAAGTATATGTACGAAAAAATGTTGGGGGAGTGGCTCGTTTAGATAAATATACCGGCCAGCCAACTGATACCAATACCCAGTTGATTAAGGGAATGCAGACCCTTTTGGCGGAAGGAACTCCGGTGAGTCTTTCCTACAGTCTCTTTGCAGGTACCCATTTAAAGGATAGTGAAATCACATGGAATGGAGATCATACGGCCTATACTACGGCAAATGGTTCCAAGGCGGAGATTTCCGATGGGGGAAGATATACCCTCTTTAGCATGGACAATATTAGCAGCAGTGACGGAAAGCCCACGGAAAGCGCCGGAGTACTAAGCTATCCTTCTACAGGGGGAGATCCTTATGTGCTGTCAGAAGATGACTATTCCTATGAGTCCTTTTATCTGGCGGACTATACCGCCTATGATGTGGAGTTTAACGGCTACAGTAATGAAAAAGCCGTGAACTCCAGCAAGGCCTATACTCGCTTTGCCCCCATTGAGGTTTACGGCAAGAAGAAGGGGGGAAGTGAAGAAAAGCTTGGAGAGCTTTATCTGAATGCAGCGGGATACAAAAAATTCCGTAGTGTATCCGGAGTGGAACAGGATGCTACTGTGCAGAAACCCGTGTCCTTTCCGGAGGGAATCAAGGAGATTCGCTTTAAAAATTCCAGCTCCTTCTATGAGACCGGCTTTACTACAAGGGTAAATCTTCGCCTTCATCCTACAGAGGCCATGAAACAAAGACTGGAGAAGGACCTTCAAAATAAGAAGAACAGTTTTATTGCCGCACCGGCGGAAGGAAAATTGTCCATCGGAGATACTGAGATTGTAAAAAATCAGGTAGGAGAATTTTGGAATAAGGTAGGCTACCAACTGAGTCCGGCGAATTATCAAAGTGTGCTGGAAAAGAAAAGTATAGGTTCTATAGAGGACGATCCTGCAACAGGAAGACAAAGAAGAGCCGTTACTTTCACGGCATATAATGATATGAGTATCAATAATTCCTATGCTGCTTATCTAAATGCCTATAAGATTACAGAGGGTACTTTTTATGATTTACTGCCCTTAGAAACGAATGTTGACCCGGACAGTATAGAGATGGGAGACTATAGCTACGCGGATTCCCTACCGACTCCGGGAGCACGCTATGAAAAAGGAAAAGACTATACCGTGGAATTCATTCCAAACTGGGAAGACTCCGGACAAACCATGATGAAAATCAAGTTTAAAAGACCGGGAAAAGCGGATTGGTTTACCGGAGGAGTCCTTACCAGAAACGGTGTTCGCGTGCAGTATAAGCTGGAAAATACCTATAGCAGTATTATTGATAATGGTGCCAACCCCAAGAATAATGTAGGCTTTGTGGATGAGACTCCCAAGCATAAGAGCAAGACGAATCTGACTACAGACAATTTTGTCGGGGCAAATTATGAGAATAAGCAGTATTTTAAATCCGTGATGGAAACTTCCACCTCGGAGAAACAGGGAATCTTGTATACGGAAGCCAATGTGGACTATAACATTCCTACCGCAGTATCCGCCGGATTTGTAAACCGTATCAGTACGGAAATCAAGAAGGAGTATATTCCGCAAAATGTTTCCTATGCAGGAGACCCCTATGTGCATAAATTAATGTACAGTACCGCTCCCAATTCCAAGACGGCAGATTATGTATTATATGATATTCTGGGAACAGAGGAGGAAAGGAATGGAGACTTTGACTATGTGGATTTCCCTGCCCTTTTAAGAAAGAAAACCTACGATGCCCACAATGCCAATAACAAAGATACTGCAGCACCGGTAGTTTATTATGCTACGGTAAAGCCGGATGTATCGAATCTTAATGTGGATGACAGCAGTATCTGGAAAAAATATGAGCCTGAGAATCATCCGGTGGACAAGAAAAGTATTGTAGCTATTGCGGTGGATGTAAGAAAGACCAAGGCCGGTAAGCCCTTTTATCTTCCGGGACAAAGCGCCATCAGCATTTATGTTCATATGAATGCATCCACAGAAAAGCGAAAGCTTAGTGTGGAGAATACCAATACGGCAATCACCATTCACCGTACCTTTACAGGAGACCAACCGAACAATACATCTCAGCCTACCGATAAAACTGACATCAGTAAGCATAGGATTCTTCCGCCGATTAGCGTGGAAATCAAAGGACAAAAACATATCACCAAAGATGCCGGAAATGCAGACATCAAAGCAAAGGGAGCCTTCAGCTTTAACTTAAAGCCTATGGGAAATGCGCCTATGATAGATGATGAGGGCAATGCGATTTTGGATACCGTGAAAAATCCGGAGGATATGGGAGGAGAATTTCATTTTCCGAAAATCACCTTCTACCGGCCGGGAACCTATCATTATACGGTAAAGGAAAGTGGCACTTTCCCGGGGGTTAGCAATGACCCTGTATCGGAAAAAGCCTTAACGGTAGAGGTGAAGGTAGATGCACCGAACTATACAAAATTAAGTGCGGAACTAAGCTATGATGGGGAAACGAAACTAAGCTTTACCAACCATTTTAGTGAGAAGGATCTGCCTAAACCGAAGGAGGAGCCGAAGACACCGCCCCAAACGCCGAAGGAAGAGCCGAAGACACCAAGTTCCAATAGGGAGAATCCTAAGAAGGATAGACCAAGACCACAGGAAAGCCCCAAGAAGGAAGAGCCCAAGAAGCCTACGGATCCGGTACCGAAGGATAATCCAAATCCTCCTTCAACACCGGAAACTCCGCCTAGAGAAGAGCTTCCTCCTGCTAGTCCTGTTGTACCTCCCAATCCGGAAACACCGAAAACGGTAACCGTCGGAAATATTCCTCCTGCAGAACTTGCCGGAAGAAGACGGGAACTGAGAGAAAGAAGAGAAAAAGTCGAAAAACGAATCGGAGAGATTCTTGGACAGACCCGGCCTTTAACGGAGGAAGAAAAGCAGGAATTAAAGGAACTGGGAGAAGTACTTAGCGGTATCCGAGAAGAAGAAAAGCTTCTTTCCAGACAGGTGTCCACAGGAGATACAAAAAATCTGAAGCTCTTGGCATGGGGATTTATCTTGAGTGCTTTATGCTTGGGCGGATACAGCGGATCTACTCTGCTAAGAAGAAGGA
>CAUSUG010000149.1:0-5633 GCA_963534765.1 uncultured Oribacterium sp. | reverse complement strand
GTATGATATAGAGTATAAGCGATTTTCTTATTTTTTAAAGAAAAATATTTTTATACGAATCTTCTAATGGATTTTATAGGCTTGTAGGTTGCAGATTCAATGGTTACACCGGAGCGGGAATTCAATGCGGAAAGCATTCTTCCGTTTCCTAAATAGATTCCTACATGGCCTGCATAAGCCAAAACATCACCGGGAATCGCATTTGCCAAAGTGCCCACATTGGTTCCCAAGGTTCCAATCTCCGCAGAGGAATGGGGAAGACCGATGCCGAAGTGTCCGAAGATTCCCATCAAGAAGCCGGAACAGTCCGATCCGTGAAGAAGGCTTACTCCGCCGTAACGATAAGGTCTGCCGATATACTGGGTTGCATAATCTACAATCTGCTGACTCCTGCTGACAGTATCTCCCACCAAAACATCGTCGGAAAATAAAGTAGCGGTCTGATCCTCCTGAGAAATGATAGCTCCTTCCTCGGAAAATACCAAAAGTTCCTCTTCCTGTGGACTTGCAGAAGCTGTAAAAGCAGTACTCATGCTCAAACTCATCAGAGCAAGGGCAAGGGCTAAGCCTTTCTTTCCAAATTTAAGAGCGCTTCTTCTCATTCCTTTACGATTCGCTTTTCCTAAATTCCCCTTTACGGAATTTCCCTCTTCTGTTTTATTGTTCTTTACTGTAAAATTCGCGTCCTGCATAAACTCTCCTTTTTGGTTTGTGTTACAGTTTGCCATTTTAGGGAGAAAATGTGGCGAAAATAAAAACACAAGATGAAGATTCACTAACGCATTCTTACAAAACTGCCTAGTGTTTTTACATTTTCATCCCGTGTTTTTTACGAAATTCTGACATTTCCTTATTTTGGAAGCAATTTTACGCTTCTTTGGTAAAATAGTTCTATTTTTTTAGTCATAAGAAAATTCTCTTCTTAACATTTTTCTTTTCTTTGATTCCAAGCTTTTCTCTTTTTTAGTCCTGACTTTTTATCTCTCTTAAACTTTACTTTTCTTCTCTCTTTATTCTTTGCTTTCCTTCTCTAAATCCCGTTCTTCTTCCGCCTTTTCACCGCCGGGAGTATAGCCAATCCACTTCTCGGAAAAATGCACGTCGAAGAAATGAATAATCGGTCCCAGGAAAAGGGCGGAAACCAAGGTTCCGATTCCTACCAGTCCTCCGGTAAGAAAAGTGCCAAGAGCCGCCAAACCGTCTGTTAACATTCTGCATCCGTAATAATGCTTCTTAGTCTTATCTCTTAAGCCCAAGGAAAGGTAATCGTAGGGTGCAACCCCCAGATCCGCTGTCTGGTATAGAGAAACGCCGAAGGAAGTCACCACCACCGCAAGGCTTACCCAAATCAACTGTACTACCAAGCCGTGCTCCTCCGCATAGCCGAAGTGCTTTGTAAATATTTCATAGAAGAAAGTCACGATATAGCCTACCAAGATGCCGTTGGCAAAGGTTCCCGCACCGATATACTTTCGTCCGAAAGCAAGCTGAACCATGAAAAACAGCACATTGGCTATCATATTCTGCTGTCCCAATGAAATCCCGAAGATTTCTGCCAAACGCATATTTAAGGCGGAAATCGGGTCATTTCCCAAATGAGACTCCTTAAACAGGGCGATGCCGATGGAAATTACCAGTACTCCCAAAAGCATTCCGATATACCTTCTCACCATAACATTTTTACTTTGCATAGCCACCCCTTTTCTATACCACTCTATATTCTGTATTGCACACTGTGCTGAGTTTTCTTGTAAGGACATTATTCTAAACAATTTTCCTTTTATTATCCAGCTTTTTTATCATTATTTTTCTTATGCCCCGGGAGGAAAAAATAATGATACAGACACCCCTCGGAAAAAAAATACGGTTTCTAAAAATGCAAAAAAGTGTAGTTAACGAAAGCCCTAAGCCTCCGATAACTACACTCTTACTTACTTACTTCCTTACTTACTTCCTTACTTTCTTACTTTCTTTCTCTTATGGATGAACCACTATCGGGCATCCCTTCTGGATTTTGGCAAAAAGCTCTGCCGCCTTGTTCTTCGGCAGATTGATGCAGCCGTGGGAACCATTCTTCACATAAATGTTTCCACCGAACTTGGAACGCCAAGTCGCATCATGTAAACCGATGTTTCCGTTAAAGGGCATCCAATAGGACACAGGAGCCTCATATTCCGGCTTTCCGTCCACCATCTTTCCCTTCAGGGTTCTGTTGGTTTCCTTTCCTTTTAGGAAGAATACACCACTAGGGGTAGCACGATCCTCGGTAAGCATCCCGGTTACCGTAGGGCTCTCCCAGGTCAATGCGCCATTTTCATAGTAATACACATGCTGCAATCCCAGATCAATCTCCAGGAAAGTATTTCCAAACTGGGGCTGGGCATACTGTGCAGGCCTATAAGCATAAACCGGCTCTCTCTCCTGGCTTTGCAGGGAAGAAATGGCAGCCCGTAACGCATCCCTTTCCGCCGCCACGTTGATGTGTAAGCCATAGGGGGTATTCATGGCAATGTCTTTTCCGCTGGCAGAATGGAAGGACACGGTATTTCCAAGATTTCCGTACTTATTTTCCAAAGACTGGGCATAAGCCAGAAGCTTCTCTTCATCGAAGCTTAGTCCGGAAGCATTCACGCCGGTAACCATCTCCTGTAGCTGCTCTCCCGTCAAGCTTTCCTTATTTCCTAAAATGTTGGTAACAATCGTCACGGAAGAGAGCTTATTCATGGCATCAACCTTGCCCTCTAAATCCGCCTTTCTCTGGGTGATTGCGTCATAGATTCCCTCATCGGACAGCTGAATCGTGTTCTCTCCTCTTTGCAGGGCTCTTTCCACCCTTGCCCAAAGTCTGTCCCAGTTCAGGGAATTTCCTTCCTGCTCCGGAATAATGGTGTAGACTCCGTTTTCCTTCACCACGCTGGCAGTTCTGGTCTCTTTGGCATCCTTAACCATGGAAAGCGCTTCCAGCTTTTCCTTCAATTTCACGGTGTCATAGCTTGCGGTACTGCCTTCCAAGGAATAATCGATTCTTTGGTCCGGACTTCCCTGGGCTCCACTTTCCGCTTCCTTCTGTAAAATTTCCGGAAGATTGGTAGCTGCCTGTAAATGATAGTCGATATCCTTTCCGGAAATCTCCTCCGTTTTTTCTCTTCCTATAAGATAGAGGACATAATTCTGACTATATGCCCCTTCCAGATAGGCCTTGGCCTCCTCTATGGTCTTTCCTCCGATGGGAATACCGTTTCCATGGGTTCCCGCCAGAAAGCGATCCAGCGCAAAGCCTTTCCCTGCCTGAGAAAATGTCAGAATACCGGAAAAAAGAAGCCCAAGGGCAATTTTTTGAAAATAATTGCTTTTTAAGCTTCTTCCGCTTCTTCCTTTCTGCTTTATTGCTGTCGGTAGCATTTTCTTCTGTGCATTTATCGCCATGTCCTCAATTTCCTCTCTTTATGTTAGTGTTTACTATTGTACGCCCTAGTCCTCCCCTTGGCTAGTCAGAAAAGTATAAAGAAATAAGTCTTAAGAAAAAAGAAATCTCCATAAAAAAAGCAATAGGGCGATAAAAATAGTTATTTATGCAGTATAGGTCTGAAGTTGGGGTACGCTCTCACTAGCCTCGCCTCACAGCGGTACTAAGCGAAAAACATCAGTGCCTTCGTTTTTCGCAAGTACCGGTGGGCTCAGACTCCCCCTTTTCAGACCTATACTGCATAAACTGTATTTAAAATTGAATTTTATAGCCCCTATTGCTTATTCTCCGAAGACTTCTTTTCTTAAACGAATTCCTGTGGGGCTTGCTGCCAAGCCGCCCATGGCGGTTTCCTTCAGAGCGCTAGACATGCTGTCTCCTACCGACTTCATCGCCGCAATACATTCATCTACGGGAATCTTCAGCTCTACTCCTGCCAGAGCCATATCCGCAGAGGAAAAGGCAATCACTACTCCGGATACGTTTCTTTTTACACAGGGAATTTCCACAAGGCCTGCCACCGGATCACAAACCAGACCCATCTGGTTCACCAGGGACATTCCTAACGCATCTCCGCAAGCCTTGGGGCTTCCCCCCATAAGCTCCACCAAAGATGCTGCTGCCATACCGGAAGCGGAACCGCACTCCGCCTGACATCCTCCCTCAGCGCCGGCAATGGAGGCCTGCTTGGCAATGACCATACCGAAAGCCGCTGCAGTAAAGATAGACATCACGATGTCTTTCTTGTTATATCCCTTGTCCTGATACATGGAAACCAGACAGCCCGGCAAGATTCCGCAGGATCCGGCAGTAGGGGTTGCCACAATTCTACCCATGGCTGCATTACAGTTGGACACGCACATCGCCCTGCCGATAGCCTTGGTCATAAACTCTCCCATCAAACCGCCTTGAGCTTTCTGAGAATATTCCAGCATGGTTGCTCCCTCACCTCCGGTAAGACCGGAAGTGGAACGGAGATTCTTATCCCCACCCTTTCCTACGGAGTCCACCATCACATCGAAATTCTTCTCCATCATGTCATAGATTTCTTCTTTAGGAAGCCCCATCTGCTCTGACTGGTCTTCCAGGCAAAGCTCGCTGATCTTGATTCCCCGCGCCTCTGCCTTATCGCATATTTCTTTAATCGTATCGTATTTAATCATTTTTTCCTCCTGCCGTAGACCTTCCTTTGGTAGCCAATGTACCAAATAGTCTCGCAGCTTATCTCATGAATGCTCTATCTAATCAATGTTCTCTCTAACCAATGTTCTCTCTAACCAATGCGCTATAATAAATGCGCTCGAATGAACACTAAATTGCACGAATCAGTAAGGCATTCTCCACATTGGGAAGCTTATTGATTTCGTCCATCAGTTCTTCCGGCGGCATCTGGTCTATTTCGATGGTCATTAAGGCTATTCCGCCCTTTTCCGGACGGCTTAAACGGAAGTTTCCGATATTCAAATCCTTATATTTTTCGTACATAATCTGGGTTACCAACGCTATCATGCCCGGCTTATCCCGATGCAAAACCAGAATGGTATTACTTTCTCCGGTGAAATCCACTCTCAGGCCGTTAATCACATCTACTCGAATATTTCCGCCTCCGATGCTTGCGCCTTCCACCGTACCCTCTTGTCCGTTCCGAAGGACATAATGGATGCGGGCGGTATTGGGATGAGCTCCGGGAATATCATTTTCAATGAAACGATAATCAATTCCCCTATCCTTGGCAATCTGCAAAGCATCCCGAATCTCCTCGGAATAGCTGTGATAGCCCATAATTCCGGCAAGCAAAGCTCTGTCTGTACCATGGCCTCTGTAGGTTCTGGCAAAAGAACCTGACAGCTCGATGTCCAACTCCTTAAAGTCATCCGAGCCTGCCACCTTGTTTACTACTCTTCCCAAACGAACCGCACCTGCGGTATGGGAACTGCTTGGCCCGATCATAATCGGACCGATAATGTTAAAAACGTTCATAAGCTCTCCTTTGTGTTTTATGATAGCTTCAACTTAACACGGTATTTTCTTCCATCCGGTAACAACGGGCAATACTTCTGCTTCTCCCCCGCTTATTCCAAACGACAAAATCTATCTAAAAATCGCTTTATTTCCTAGTAAAATATACCATAAATAAAAGTAGAAAAAAAGGGAGTATAGTAAGTAC
>CAUSUG010000148.1:0-5696 GCA_963534765.1 uncultured Oribacterium sp. | reverse complement strand
TTATAACGGAATATTTTATATCGATTTTTGATTTTTATCGCCAATTTAACTCTTAACTGTCCAAAATTTTGCAACAGTTAAGAGACTTAGAGTAAAATTTTAGTTGGCAAAAAAATAGGAAGAGGCCGAAGCCTCTTCTTCATCATACAGAAATAACCTATTCTATAGTTGGCAAAAATATTAAGGTCAGGAGCTGTATGGTGAATTCTATGTTAGAGGAAAAAGGCATAAGTTTCAAGGAGATTGAGCAAGAAATCTTGGAAAGATATGATGGCAAGTTACATGAGGAAAGAAATGTCTTATTGTAACTGTGCAGAAAAACTGAGCCAAACAACAGGACTATCTATTAGCCATGCTGCAGTCTGGAATGTGATTCAGGCTCTTGGAGATAAGCTGGTACATGATGAGAAGGAACTGGTAGAAACAGGGAAGAAGGAAGATTTAAGGGGGGGAGCCGGGAAGTTCCTGTATTATTTGAAGAAGCCCGTGGATAAGGATACCGGTATCCGGTCATAGGCCGCATGTTGGGGCTTGATACGGAAATAAGAGGGGATCGCAGGAAGTTGCTTTCTATGGCGGGGTATTAAAGAATCTTTGCGAGGGCTTAGGCTATGCACGAAAAAGACGGTCGCGAGGCTTCCGTAGGGAGCTGCACTCTAGCAACGAAGGCGGGCGCATGTTTGAGCCCGAAGGGCGAGTTTGCGCAGGAGCCTGAGTGAAAAAGCGAGTGCAGCGAGTAGGAAACGTAGTGTGTCTTTGAGGCAGAGCCTAACCCGAAGCAAGACATTCATTAGTCTGTATGAAGGAGTTGCCAACGATTACTTGACAGTAACCTTCCTTTTCTTTCTCCATGGATTCTTCTTTGTTTCTTCCTTCCTTTATGCTATAGTAAGGAAGATTAAAAACACTACATTTTAACGGAAAGATACGAGAATAGAGAAACGGCGAAATTTTTTTTCTACGATTCAACGTATGCTATCCTCTTTTCCCCTATGGTGAGGTTTTATGAAATTAATTAGTTTTGCAATCCCCTGTTATAATTCTGCCGCTTATATGCGGAACTGCATTGAAAGCATTCTTCCCGGCGGGGAAGAAGTAGAAATCATCATTGTTGACGATGGTTCCAAAAAAGACAATACCTTGGAAATCGCCAAGGAATACGAAGAGAAATATCCCGGCATTTGCAAGGCTGTTCATCAGGAAAACGGCGGTCACGGTGAAGCGGTGAACACAGGCCTTAGAAATGCCAGCGGACTTTATTTTAAGGTAGTGGATTCCGATGACTGGTTGGATTCCAAGGTGCTTTTAGAGGTTTTGGAAAGAATCCGGAATTTAACCCTTTCCGGTGAATCCATTGACATGCTGGTGGCCAACTTCATCTACGATAAGGTGGGACAGGAGAATAAAAAGGTCATGTCCTATGCCAATGCTTTCCCCGAAGATAAGGTTTTTGGCTGGGCTGAAATGAAGAACTTTCACCTTGGACAGTACATTTTAATGCATTCCGTTATTTACCGGACCAAAATGCTAAAGGATTGCGGCTTGCAACTCCCCAAGCACACCTTCTATGTGGATAATCTTTTTGTATATGAACCTCTCCCCCATGTTAAGAAGATTTATTATCTAAATCAAAATCTTTACCACTACTACATCGGTAGAGAGGATCAGTCCGTAAATGAAACGGTAATGATTTCCCGTCTGGACCAGCAGTATAGGGTAAACCGTCTGATGATTGATTGCTGTGATGTCCTTAAGGTACAGCCGAAAAAGCTTCGGAAATATATGATTTTGTATTTGGAAATCATTACCACCGTATCTTCTGTTCTGGCCATTAAGTCCGGTACAGAGGAAAACCTGCAAAGAAAGAAAGAGCTTTGGGCAGAGCTTCGGGAGAAGCACTTCCCCCTATGGTGGAGGATGCGTTCCGGCTTCCTTGGGCAGGGGGTAAACCTTCCCGGAAAAATTGGAAACAAGTTGACTATTTTAGCTTACAAGCTAACCCAGAAGTTCTACGGCTTTAACTAGGAAAAAGCTGTAAGATCTTTTGCAAGGAGAAATGGTGCTTTCGACAAAAAATCGGATTCTATTTTGACGAGATGCCTTTTGTGGCATCTCGTTTTTCAACGATACCTTTGAAATCTCACGGAGAAAACATTATGGATATTGCCATTATTACCGGCGCATCCCGAGGAATCGGAAGAGCCGCTGCAAAACGTTTTGCCAAAGAAGGCTACAGCCTCTTATTAAATTGCGAGAAAAATTGGACTCTCCTGGAGGAATTGCAAAAGGAAATTCAATCAGAATTGAAGGAAAACTGTCCGGAGATTTTTCTTTGTAAAGACTTGGGAACAAAAGAAGGCCTTTCCCGTATACTGGAAGGGAAAAGCCTTTCTAAACTGATTCTTATCGCCAACAGCGGCAAGGATGCTATTAAATTGTTACAAGACCATAGTGAAGAAGAGACAAGGACGCTTTTGGAAGCCAATCTCCTTCAACCCTTTATTCTTTGTCAAAATCTACTGCCCTATCTTTTAAAAGCCGAGGAAGGGAGAATTCTTTTCAGTTCCTCTGTCTGGGGAAATGTTGGAGCTTCCATGGAAAGCCTCTATTCTTTGACAAAAGGAGGAATCTCCACCTTTGCCAAAGCCCTGGGAAAAGAGCTGGCCCCCTCCCATATCTCCGTAAATGCAGTAGCCTTCGGCGCTATTGACACGGATATGAATTCCTGGCTTAGCACTGAAGAAAAGCAAAGATTAGAGGAGGAAATCCCCTACGGCAGAATGGCTACCGTAGAGGAAGCGGCAGACTTTCTCTACCTTCTTTCCCAAGCCCCCCTCTACCTTACCGCTCAGGTAATCCCCTTCGATGGGGGATGGATCTAGATGAGCTGGTGTTTTTATCTCAGAATATCTTTTCGCATTTTGCACTCTAGGACCAGAGCAGGGGCACGCTCTCGCTAACTTCGCCTCGTAGGGGTTCTAAGCTTTTAAAAGACAAAAGCCAAGAACCCACGGGCTCAGATTACCCCTTTTTCTGGTCCTAGAGTGCAAAAATGCTTATTCATAATTTTCTCTAGTCTAAAAACAACACCTCATCTGATACCATTTTGCGTCACCATGAACGGAAGCAGACTTCCCTTCTAGAATAAAGCCACAACGCTTGTAGAAGGGAATTTTTTCTTCTTTACAGGTAAGAACAGCGCCTTTTCTTCCTTCTTTCTCAGCCTCTTCCAAAAAGACCTGCATCATCTTGGTAGCAATGCCTCTTCTTTGAAACTTAGGATGGGTATTGACGCCGAAAATCATCTGCCAATCCCCGTCTTCTTCGTGGAGGCTTACATTTTCATACATTTCATCAGACAAATCCCTTTGATAACTGACGAAGCCATTGATAAAGGAAATCAGTTTTCCTTCATAAAAAAGAAGAAGAAAATGACTGCTGTAGGCTTTCAGACGTTCTTGAAACTGCTCCTTTGTAGCAGCCTCCGCCCTGGGAAAGCATTCCGCCTCCAATCCGGCCACTGCTTCCAAATCTGAAGGCTCCGCCTTTCGAAGGCAAAGCGCTTCTTCCTCTAAGCCGATTTCTTTTCCAAAACCACAGTTCATTTCTTCTTCCTTATCTTTTTTCTTAATCTTCCGATCCATTTCTATTTTTCAATACAAAGACCGCATATCGTCTCTTCTTATTCTTGCGCCTTCTTATGCCTGCACCTTCCTTGCCAGGGCATTCTTCATCCAATCCTTTCCGTCCACAAAACGGGAAACGATAAAGGAAACCACATAATCTCCTGCAGAGTTAATCATAGTTGCCGGTGGATCCACCAGATTGCCGATAGCAACCAGAATAGGGAAGGCCACCTCCATTTGATTAGGGAAGAAAATGCTGGCGATAATATACTCTCCGATATATCCGCCGCCGGGCACACCGCTCATTCCCACAGAAGAAAATACCGCAACCAGTACAATCACCGGAAGCTGGGCAAAGCTCACAGGAGTTCCCAAAGCTCCCATTACAAAGCAAATCTTTAGTACACAGGAGAAGCAGGAACCATCCATGTGCATGGTCGCTCCCAAAGGAAGCACAATGTCGGACACATCCTTGGAAATTCCGCTTTCCTCCGCCACCTCCATATTGGTGGGAATGGTAGCCACGGAAGAACAGGTTCCCAAAGCCACAATCGCCGGCTTTAAAATATGGGACATCATCATTTTCACGCCGTCCATTCCGGCACCAATGTAAGCCATCAACGGGAATGCCGTAAAAATGTAAATAAAGCAAACCGGATAATATAAAACCAAGGCTCTGGCGTAACTCTCCGTAATCTGGGGACCGTAGCTGGCCACCAAATCCGCAAAAATCGCAAAAAAGGCAATGGGGGCATAGTAGGTTACGATTTGCACAAACTTCATCATAACCGCAGTAAGGCTCTCCAAAAATTCCGCCACCTTCTTTCCTGCTTCTCCGGCTAAGTTTACGGAAAAGCCGAAGAGAACGGAAAAGACAATCAAGGGAAGCATGGCTCTTCTGGAAAGCAGTCCCACAAAGTCTTCCACGGTAAAGAAGTTCAGCACCATTTCCGTAAGACTTGCGTGCTCTCCCACCTCCTCTGCACTAAGATTCTTCCATGGCTGTAAAACCGGCGGAAAAATCTGGCAAAGCAAGAAAAAGACGATAGCCGCAAAGGCTCCGGTAATCACGAAGCTGAGAACCGTAACCCCCATAATCTTTCCGGCCCTCTTTCGGCTCTTCATATTGGCCACGGCTCCTGCAATGGAGGCAAATACCATGGGCACCACCACGCAGAACATCATGCGGATAAACAGGTCCCCCAAAAATTTAATCCCGTGGGCAAAATCCGGTGCCACATGGCCTGTTATGGATCCCAATACCATGGCCGCAATCAAAATCAGTAAAAAACGATAGTTTCCTGCAATAGATTTGCTTTTCATCTCCTACACCTCATCTTTAGTTTGTTAAAAATCGGAAAATCCCCGGAAAGCTTTGGTCTATCTCCGGATGGAACTGAATACCCAGCATAGCCTCTCCATATTCAATGCCCTCTATGCCGCCATCCTCCGCAAAGGCCACAGCCCGAATATCCTCTGCCGGTTTCGTAATCCGATAGCGATGCATACTGGCTCCCTGAATTCTATCCCCGGGAAAATGCTTTCTCAGGGCGGAGTCCTCTAAAATCCGTATCTCCTGCTTCACCAAATGCTCTTCTCCCCGGTTGGGATTGCATTTCCAATGTCCCTCCACCGGTTCCACAAAGAAGTAACGCTCCTTCTTCATTTCCTCATAGACTTCCAAAATACTCTTCCCGGGACGATTCCTCTGCTCTTCCTTGGCAATAAAATAACTGTGTATAGCCTGCATGCCAAGACAAACTCCCAAGAGCTTTTTTCCGGTTTTCAAGGCATGGGCAATAACTTGAAAATGATAGGGAAAAATCCGTTTTCCTCCGCATAGTAAAAAAGCATCACAAAGGGCTAAAGCCTCTTCCTTTACTTTTCCGTCCACACCGATAATTCCGATAGGAATACCGCCTGCTTCTTCCACTCTTTTGGTATAAAGCTCATGAAAAACAGCATTGTCTTCATAGGGGTTTTCCGTCTCACGAAGGCGAGAGGGGGGAACTATTCCGATAATCTTCATTCTCTACTCCTTTTCCAAACAACTTCATCATACACTATTTT
>CAUSUG010000147.1:0-5722 GCA_963534765.1 uncultured Oribacterium sp. | reverse complement strand
TAGTAGGGGAGGTGTGGTTATGGAAGGGAATCTGAATCAAATGCTATTGATGTGGGGAATCGTCATTTTCTTCAGTGTGTTTTTGAAAAAGCTCTCTGTAAGAATGGGCCTTCCCATGCTTTTGGCCTTCCTTTTTTTAGGCATCGTCTTCGGTAGTGACGGTGTTTTTAAGATTCCCTTTGAAAACTATTCTTTGGCTGAAAATATTTGCAGCTTCGGTTTGATATTCATTATGTTCTCCGGAGGTTTTGGAACCAGCTGGAAAGAGGCAAAGCATGTTTCCAAGGAAGCGGTAGTCTTATCCACTTTGGGCGTAGTACTAACGGCGGTGGTTGTAGGGCTTTTCTGTATGTTAGCGTTTAACTTAAGCTTTTCCTGGGGGCTATTGCTGGGGTCCGTAATAGGCTCTACCGATGCGGCCTCCGTCTTTTCCATTCTCCGTTCCCGAAAACTGAATTTAAAGGATAGAACAGCCTCCTTACTGGAGTTTGAATCCGGAAGTAACGATCCCATGTCCTATATGATGACCTTGATATCCATGCTGATGATTCAAGGGGACTTATCCTTCGGACAGATGCTTGGTATGCTTTTTGCTCAGGTTTTCTGGGGATTATCGGTGGGCTTTGTGGTAGCGCTCCTTACCCAGTATCTAATGAGAAAGGTAGATGTTTCCGGAGATGGCTTCGACTTTGTTTTTGTATTGGGTTCGGCAGTGACTGCGTATTCTCTTTCCTCCGTACTGGGGGGGAACGGTTATCTTTCTGTTTATCTTACCGGGATTATTCTGGGAAATGGAAAAATCAAAGAAAAGAAGGAGATGGTGTCCTTCTTTGACGGCTTAACGGGACTGATGCAGTTAGTGATTTTCTTCTTACTGGGGCTGCTATCCCAGCCCTCGGAGCTTCCCCATGTGGCGTTTCAGGGATTGATTATTTTCTTCTTCCTGACTTTTATTGCCAGACCTCTTTCCGTATTCCTGCTTATGAGATTCTTCCCCTCCTCCAAAAACCGGAATTTCCTTATTTCCTTTGCGGGACTTCGAGGAGCGGCTTCCATTGTATTTGCAATTTTAGCGGTGGAAAGCTTGGGAAGCGGAGACTTTCTGTTCCATCTGGTGTTTTTTATCGTGATTTTATCGATTCTCTTCCAGGGAAGCTTTTTACCGAAAATGGCAGGACGCCTGGATATGATTGACGACCAAAGCGATGTTATGAAGACCTTTACGGACTATACCGAGCAAAAGCCGGTGCAGTTTATTGAGTTTATCATTCCTGAAGGGCATCATTGGGCGGGGCAGTTGATTAAGGATATAATTACGCCGCCGGATACTCCTATCATTTTGGTGGAAAGAAACGGAGAGAAAAAATTACCCGGGGGAGATACGAAGATACAAGTGGGAGACCGGGTGGTTATCGGTTCTGCCAAGTCTACCATGGCCTCGGATTTGGATATCGTTGAGATGGAGGTAGACAGGGACAGTGTTTATGCCAATAAAACCATTGCGGAAATCCCAAAAGATGAGATGGCCAGAGTGCTTTTGATTGAAAGAGGCAAGGAAATCGTGATTCCTAAGGGGAACACTAGCATTGCAGTAGGAGATATTCTGGTGCTCTACAGATTGAATGAATAATAGACTTTAAAAGCAGTTCTTCTCAAATGAGCCTAAAAACAGTTCTGAATAATAGGTCTAAAAACAGTTCTTCAGTGCCTGTACTTCTTCCTCCTGAAGCTTACGGTATTCCCCGGGGGCAAGTGCAGGATCTAAATGCAGAGGTCCCATGGAAAGTCTTTGGAGCTTTGAAACCACATAATCCGGAGACAGGGCCAGAAACATTTTTTTGATTTGATGGAATTTTCCTTCCATAATAATGACTTCCACGCGGCTCCCTTCGTCAGTGGAAGACAGGCAGCGGGCTTTTGCAGGCATGGCAATTAAATCCGTATCGTATTGGATGCCTTGTCTTAAGCGATCCAATTCCTCTTCGGAGATTTTGCCGGGGATTTCCACCAAATATTTTTTCTCGATATGCATTTTCGGAGAAAGCAGTTTATGGGCTAAGGTGCCGTCATTCATAATCAAAAGAAGCCCTTCGCTGTCCTTATCCAGGCGTCCTACGGGAAAGAGGTCTTTTCTGTGTTTATCGGAAAAGAGATCCAGAACGGTTTTTTGTTTTCTATCCTCAGTGGAGGAAAGCACTCCCACAGGCTTATTCATCATGTAATAGGATAACTCTTCATAATGAATAGGCTCGTCTTTATATATAATCTCGGAATCTCCGGGCTGAACCTCCATGCTTGGATCCTTCACAATCTCACCGTTAATGCTGACCAAGCCCTTTCGAATTTCCCGTTTTAATACGGAACGGCTCTCTACCCCCATGTCTGAAAGATATTTATCCAGTCTCAACTTTGTCTCCCATCCGGAAGGAGAAATGCTCCTAAAAATTCTCCTTCCCTTTTTTATTCATCGTTCTTTCTTTTATTCTTAACAAGTGGCGCAGGCGAACCTGAGACATCTCGTTTATTGCTCTTCCTTTTCCGCAAGTCGTCTTCGTATGGAAATGCCGTTGCATTCCAGATTGTCGGAAATAGGTAGCAAGAGATATTCTTTTCCGTCAATGATTCTACTTTCCAAAATTGCGGAAACTTCATTTTTAATCCTTAAATGCACATTGTCCGAATCCAAACGAAGGGTGGAATCTGCCAGGTTTTCCAGAAACAGACTCTCGTTTTTTTCTCCCAGTTCTTCATCATACAGGGATGAGAAGTTCAGCAACTGTTCTTCTGTGGCTCCGGCCTTCTCCAAAAGTGCCTTTACCTGGTTCTTTGGAAGGCTTTGTTCCCGCTCTTCTTCATTTTCCTTATTCTGTAATTCGGCAAGCTCTTCTTGAAGAAGCCGAACGTTTTCAAAGGTGCAGTCCTCCTGCAAAATTTCTTCTACCAGCTTGGAAAAACAATTCTTTTGCTGCTTTTCTCCCATGGGAAGGGGAGTGCCGAAGAGAGTTTCCGGAAGACTGTCCAGACTATCCTCCCTTTTTTTGCAGCGATATAATAATTCATGGATATCACTGCCTCGATCATGAAAGGCGGGATAGAGGAAGGAAATCTCCGGCTTTTGAACCACGAAATCCTCGGAACGGCTGATAAAGGAATCACTCTGCTGATCAAAGCAAAGACCTTCCTTCAGAAGACTTACCGGACAAAGGGCAAAAAGGAGGAAGGAATAAACATTTTCGGAAGCATCCTCCAGGACCAAACCGTCAGTGGTCTTTTTAGGTACGTCATAAACCCCATGGGCCAGAAGCAGAAGATGCTTTCCGGGAATGGGATAGTCCTTTCGAACTTTCTCAAAAAAAGCATCATAAAGAGCTTCCTCTTTCAGCTCGGATTGTAAAAGCTGATAGAACTCCTGTTGCTTTCCCCCTTCATTTTCTTCCTCCAATGGGAAGGCCAGGGTATAGAGGTTTCTTCCAAGCTTACCGGAAAGAGATTGCTTAAAAAGTTCGCAATATTTAAATAATTCCTTATCCTCCAAAGCATAGAAGGAGTCGGAGAAACGAGAAATAACTTCTCCCTCTTCATTTACAAAGCAACTGACCATACGGTCAATACGACAATCTTCCTTTTTGAAACACTTTTTAACTTCCGCGATTCCTTTTTTATCCATGCTGTACTCCTTTTTCTTCTCGGCTAGTATTCTAATAAAAAAGCTTCGGATTAACAAGTCTTAAAAAACTCTTCCTTTTTTTTGGAAAAAACTGTGGTATAGTAAGGAGGAAATGGCAGAATTGAAAAAGAAGGGTTAATCATGGCGGACAAGAGAAATATAGACAGCGGAGAGAGAAAATTTCGGAATCGAAGCGATAAATATAGAGCGGAACGACAGAGCAAGCTAAGCAGCGGTGCAAAGAGAAGGAGCAGCAGCGGTAATAGGATTCCTCGAAGTTTGATGGAAGAGGAGAGAAGGGAATACAGAAGAAGAAAGGCAAGAATCAAGAAGAGAAGAGAGGCGGTAAGAAATGTCCGGATACTTTTCGCCTGTGTAGCCTTGGTGTTTATGTTTCTGGTCTTCAAGGCCTTTGCCGGAATTGTACATTTTATTGAGAAGAGCAGAACGGAGCAAAAAGGGGCTATTGAGACGGTAGCGGAAAGCTCCATTGCAGAGGATCTTTCGGAAGAAAGCGGAGAAGGGCAGGAAAGTGCTTCGGAAACTGCGGAAAGTGCCAGTGAAGACAACGGTCTTGTGTTATCCGGAGGAAGATACATTGATCCCACCAAACCCATGGTGGCTTTGACCTTCGATGACGGACCGGATGTTCAGGTGGACAGCATTTTGATGGATGAGCTGGAGAAGGTAAATGGAAGATCTACCTTCTTTGTTGTGGGACAGCGAGTAGAAAAGTTCCCGGAGGATATCAAGAACACTGTGGAGCGTGGACATGAGGTGGGCAATCACTCTTATGACCATGATATTCATTTAAGCAAAAAGGGTGTGGACTACATCCGGAATGAGTTTGACAAGACGGATCAGGCGGTTCAAAATGCCTCCGGCGTTGCTCCCGCATTGGTACGTCTTCCCGGTGGAAATTACACCGCAGACGTGAAAACAGCTGTAAGCAAACCTCTGATTTTCTGGTCTATTGATACGGAGGACTGGCGTTCTCGGGACGCGGAAAAAACCAAGCAGATTGTTTTGAGTCAGGTAAAGGACGGAGACATTGTGCTGATGCATGCTCTGTACCTGTCTACGGCTGAGGCCTGCAAGGCGATTATTCCGGAACTAACGGCCAGAGGATATCAGCTGGTTACCGTTTCGGAGATGATTCGTTTCCGCGGTCAGGATGTTGCCGGAGGAAACGGTGTACAGTATAAGCATTTCCCGCCTGTGGCAACGGAAACACAGGCTGCAAGTACGGAAAGCAGCGTTTCCGTGGTACAAAGCTCGGCAAGTACCCAATCCGCCGGCACTTCCGCTACAAAGTCCGCAGAGACTAAGGCGAAAAGCAGTACGGAGAGTACAAAAAGCAAGAAGAGTAGCAGTGAAAGCAGTTCTTCCACGAAGAAAAGCAACACAAACTCTACCAAGGAGAGCACAAAATCCACTAAGGAAAGCACGAAGTCCACAAAGGAAAGTACAAGCGCTACTACTGCCCAGACAACAGCGGAAAGAAATCCCGCAACAGCAGCGCCGGAAACTTCGGCTCTTGCTCCGGCGAATTTTAACGGAGCGATAGATGCGGAGGATCCCCATTAGGAAAGATTCAAGGCGATAATAATTATTTTAGAAAAACCCTCTTTTGTATAAGAGGGTTTTTTGTTATAATAGGTCGGATTATTATTCATAACGAGTATCGCTCGCAAAGCGTGCGATATCTCGTTTAAACGGTTGCTACGGTTTAAGCTGAGGCAGCTCGTTCAAAAGGAAAATTTTATGGATTTTAGCGGATATGAAAAGGAAATACAAGATCTATCCCTACTAATAGAAAAACAATATACCTTATTTGATGAGGGGATTTTTCACAGCTTAGGATACCTTCTTGGAATGGCGGAAAAATTAGATGATGAATCTTTGAAGGGCTATGTGTATTATCAGTTGGCTGATGCATACTATAGCTTTCATTTTGATGTGGATCAAATGCAGCTTTATCTTTCCAAAGCCATTAAATCTCAGCAGGAGGTACAGGATTTTTCTCTTTTGACCCGTTCCCATAATCTCTTGGGC
>CAUSUG010000146.1:0-5780 GCA_963534765.1 uncultured Oribacterium sp. | reverse complement strand
AAGACGTATTGCTGGCATGGGTATATGATAAGGATGAGATAAAAACCCCGAATTTTCAGGGTTTACTCTTAGGAAAAACCGATGCTTACTCTGAGAATGAGTATATCTATCTTTTCTCTTATGAGTTTTGCAAAAAATAAGGGATTTGCATATATTGAAGATGAATGCATTGGCAGCAGTCCGAAAGTATAGGAATAAGTCAGAGAGGATTGTCATTAGCGCGAAAGTATAGGAATAAGTCCGGAAGAATTGTTATTAGTTCAGAAGATAGAGGATAGGAGGAAATATGAGAAAAAAGGAAGACTGGAAAGAAGCCATCATCAATGCCCTCTTTCCTCCTCGCTGCATCCTCTGTGATGAGCTTACGGAAAGCGGAAAAGAAGAAATCTGTCCTGGCTGCAAGGCTTACGAGAAAATCATGGAGGAGCCGGTCTGTAAAAAATGTGGCAGGGGAATTTTATTGGATACGGAGGAGTACTGTGGAAACTGTAAAAGACACGGCTTTTCCTTTTCTACCGGTATGATGCTGTATGAATTAACGGAGGAAGTGGAAGATGCTTTAGTGCTTCTAAAGTATAAGGGCAGAAGGGATAAGGGCATCTTTTTTGGCAAAAAGGCAGGAGAAGTTTTTGGGGAAAAGATAAAAGAACTGGGAATTCAGGCTATTATTCCTGTGCCGGTTCATCCCAAGAGAAGAAGGGAAAGAGGCTATAACCAGGCAGAGGTCATCGGAGAAAGTTTGGCAAAGGTCTGCGGCATCCCTCTGGTTTCAGAGTATCTACAGAGAGTCAAGAAAACCAAAGCCTTAAAGGACTGTAGCCCGGAGGAGCGCTTATTAAATCTCTTGGAAGCAATCCATTGTGAGGAATTGCCCTTTGATTTAAAACGGGTGCTTTTGGTAGATGATATCTTTACCACGGGAGCCACTATGGAGGCCTGCAGCAGAAAGCTCCTAGAAGCCGGAGCGGAGGAAGTACATATACTTTCCATTGCCGGAAGAGTAGAGCGATAAACAAAGGTGCTATATTCATTGGAAAGACACGCTCTGATGCAGTGTAGGCATGAAATCGAGCACACTCTCGCTAACCTCGCCTTCGTAGCAGTACTAACTTCAAGCTTCGCTTTGCTCGCTTTCAGTAAGTACTGACGGGCTCAGATTGCTCTCTTTCATGCCTATACTGCACCTGTCGCTTCAGCTTATTGATTTCTACAGACCTTCGCTTTGAAGGTTTTTTGCTAGTACCGGCGGGCTCGGATTGCCCCTGTTTCAGACCTATATGGCATAGGCTTCATCTATACTTCTGATTTTTACATCCTCTTTTAGAAGGATTCTTCGGAGAAGGAAGCCCAATATTCCTCCGCTAAGGAAATCAATTCTACCAGAGCCTTCGTCAGTGGCTTATCCTTCCGATACACCGCCACCGCATTCATTTTCGGATGAGTCTTACAGGGAATCAGGCGGATGCTGTCCGGCACATGGGCACGGTTATTGCTGCCGATAAAGGAGCAGTAATCTGAAGATTCCACAAGAGCCATTTGATAATGAATTCCCTCCACATCCATAGGCACATAGGGATCAATGCCTGCATCTTCAAAGGCCATTTCCGCAACGGATCGTTCAGTAGAATCCTTTGGCGCCAGCACAAAGGGAAGTTCGGCGAGCTTAGCCAAATCAATTTCTTCCAAATCTCCCTCTTCTTCTAAAACAGCAAGCAAGGGATGATTTTTGGCAATAGCCAAAAGCAATTCTACCTTTCCCAGCAGCTTATATTCCATACGATAGCTTTGCTTGTCCCCCATTAAGACAATGCCTAAATCAATGGTGCCGTTTTTCACCAATTCCTGTGCCTTTAGCCCCTTCATGGAAGTAAATTGCAATTTTACATTGGGATGACTTTCGTGGAATTTCTGGAAAATGTAGCACATCATATAGTCTCCCTGAAGTCCTGTGGCTCCGATGGCAATTTCTTCGTTATGAAGCTGGCTAAGCTCTGCAATCTTGGCATAGCAGTCCTTCTTCATATTCATCATTTTCCGGGCTGCTTCCACATAGATTCTGCCGGCCTCCGTTACGCTACATTCATTTCCTTTGCGGGCAAAGAGCTTTGTGCCCAGCTCCCGCTCCAGATTTAAAAGCTGTAAATTCAAAGCAGGCTGGGAGATAAAAAGTCGTTCTGCCGCCCTGCTGATATTTTTTTCCTCTGCAATTCTTAGGATATGTTCTAATTTCTTTAAGTCCATGCTGTCTCTAATACTCCTTTATCTCAGAAGGATTTTTCTTAAAATTTATGTTCTCAAAAATTCTTTGAGAAGCTTTTTCTATGCTACAGTTTTTGAAAATCCCCTAAGCTGTCTTGTAAAGGTATATCGGCAAAAAAGAAAAGCCTATCAATAGCAAAAAGAAAAGCCTATCAAGCTCATTTTATTTGACAGAATCCTTAGTTCCATGTAAAGTGAAAAAAATTTAAATGCAATTTTATTTTGTTACAGTGCAAACTAAAGGAGGAAAGGAATTCAGTTCCTTAGATATATATTGTCCATAGCTGCCGAAATAAAATAGAGCATTTATTACTGCAAAGCATTAATTCCTTTGAAAGGAGAAAAATACATGAAAAAAAGAGAAGCAGGGGTATTACTTCCTTTATTTTCCTTACCGGGAGAAGAGGGGATCGGAACGATGGGAAAGGAAGCCAGAGCGTTTATAGACTTTTTGGCGGAGACGGGAAACCGGGTTTGGCAGATTCTTCCCATGGGGCCAACAGGTTACGGAGATTCTCCCTACCAGTCCTTTTCCGCCTTTGCGGGAAATCCGTACTTTATTGATTTGGAAACCCTGAAAGAGGAAGGTCTTTTGGAAGAGGCGGATCTGGAAAAGGAACGCTTTAAGGAATCCAAAGAGAAGATTTCCTACGGACTTTTGTATGAGCTAAAGCACAAAATCCTCCGAAAGGCCTATGAAAACTGGCTTTCCAAGGGGGGGAATCTTTCTGCGCTTTTGGAGGGAAGAAGCAAGGAAAATTTTGACTATTGCCTCTTTATGGCTTTAAAGGACTTTTTTAACGGCATCCCTTGGCTTTCCTTCGAAAAGCCCTATCGGGATAAGGATCAGGCGACCATTGAGAAGTTTTTGGAGGAGCATAGGCAGGAGGTAGGCTATTATGCCTTTTTGCAAATGCAGTACGATAAGCAGTGGCAGGCTTTATTAGCCTATGCCCATGAGAAGGATATCCTGATATTTGGCGATATTCCCATTTATTGTGCTATGGACAGTGCGGATGCTTGGGGAAACCGGGGTCTGTTTCAGTTTGATGAAACCGGATACCCCTCTTCCGTGGCAGGTGTTCCACCCGATGCCTTTTCCGAGACCGGACAGCTCTGGGGAAATCCTTTGTATGACTGGGAGAAGCATAAGGCGGAAGGCTATGCCTGGTGGTGTAAGCGGATGGAATATTGCTTGAATCAATTTGACCTGCTGCGAGTAGATCATTTCCGTGGCTTCGAGTCCTATTATGCGGTGGAGTACGGTGCGGAAACCGCTATGGTGGGAGAGTGGAGAGAAGGACCGGGCTTCGGTCTTTTTCAGGCGATTCAGAAGCATTTTCAGAAGGAAGAACTGCCGATTATTGCAGAAGACCTGGGGGTAATCACCAAGGAAGTGGAAGAGTTGATTGCAAAAACCGGTTTCCCCGGCATGAAGATTTTGCAGTTCGCATTTTCCGACTTTGAAAATGTCTACCTGCCCCATATGTTAAAGGATAGTAATTCCGTGTATTACACCGGAACTCACGATAATGATACTTTGAGAAACTGGTTTGAAACCCTGTCAGATTGGGAGAGGGGCAATGTATACCATTACCTTTCCCGCTCCCAAAATGACTGGAATGCAATGACAGAGCTTTTGATTAAGACTGCCCTTTCCAGCATTTCCTATTTATGCATAATTCCTGCAGGAGACTATCTGGAATGCGGGGCAGAGGGAAGAATCAATGCGCCGGGAACTGCGGAAGGAAACTGGCAGTGGCGTCTTCCGGAAAATGCTTTTAACGAAGAAAAGAAGGCTGTGATTTCAAACTTGCTTAGGACTTATGGACGTTTCCATAGTCCCGCGCCCCAAAAATAAAGGAGCCGACACGAACCATGGTAGCCCCTTCTTCGACGGCTACTTCATAATCTCCGCTCATCCCCATGGAGAGTTCCTTAAGGGGAAGGGCGGGGAATTTTTTTTGCATATTCGTTAAGAGATTTTTTAATGCCCGAAAATGTACCCGGTTTTCCTCCGGATTCTCTGTAATGGGGGCAACGGTCATAAATCCGCAGAGTTTAAGATGGGGGAGGTCTTTACATTCCTCCAAAGCCTGTTCCACCTCTTCCAAGAAGAAGCCGGACTTACTTTCTTCCTTAGCTACATTGACTTCTAATAAAACGGAGGCAATTTCCTCTTTTTTCGCGTATTCCTTTTCCACCTCTAAAGCCAAGGGAAGGGAGTCAATGGAATGAATCATCTTTACTCTGCCGGGAAGATATTTTACCTTATTCTTCTGAAGAGAACCAATCATATGGAAAGAGGGGGCATCCTTTAGTAAGAGGCTATCCTCCTGCAGGAGAGCAAATTTATCCCGGATTTCCTGTACCTTGTTCTCTCCGAAATCCCGAATGCCAAAGCTATAGGCTTCCTGAATAGCTTCGTAGGGCTTGGTTTTGGAGACGCCGATAAGAAGAACCTCCTCCGGCTTTCTTCCGGACCTTTCACAGGCCTTACGAATATTTTCCCGAACAATCTGAATCTCTTTTTCCATAGGAACTTCCTTTCTACTAAAGTCATATATACAGATAGCTCTATTATAGAAGCATTTTGCAGAAAGGACTATAGATAAAGCGAAGTTAAATTGCGACTCGTAACCCTATTGCAATCCAAGCGCAGCGCTTTCAAGTCTGCACGATTTAGAACAA
The DNA here is from genome assembly GCA_963534765.1 of uncultured Oribacterium sp. GTDB lineage: Bacteria > Bacillota > Clostridia > Lachnospirales > Lachnospiraceae > Oribacterium. Next base: position 830 of record CAUSUG010000146.1, on the reverse strand, counting down.
GCGGTATGTTCCCACCACGAAATATTCCTCCGGAACCTTCCACTCAGGCTTCTTCTCCACGGTGCCTACGGTCCAGCTATCCGGCTTATGGAAATGTGCGGTCAGAACGGTATGGAAGTAGAACATTACAATACCGTCATTTAAGTACCGGTCTTCCTTGGTGATATGCTTAACTTCCCGATCCAGAAGATAGAGCATATTGTCTTCTATTAAGAAGCGATAGGTCTGGCGATTCAATGCGGCCGGCGCAAGACTTGAGGCATAAAAGGCCTTTTCCCAGTTCGGATCCATGGCATCCTCGGCAAAATCACAGCTCTGTCCGAAAACAGACTGGGAAACCAGTTCATCCATGGCAATCTTAGGAGCAATATGTCCCTTGATCTTCTCCATGTGCACATCGGATCTGGACTTAATATCGATACGATTGCTGTCCTTCTCCGGATTACCATGTCCAAAGCTAATGCAGGTGGTAACGGTAAGGGGAGAATTAATATTCAAAGCGGTTTTTACCGCCTTTGCTTCGTTAATCGTTAAAAAGCAGGTATTTAACTTCAGTTCTGTAAGCTTCAACTCCAACTGTGCAGCCAGATAGCCTGCATGGATGTATCCTTCTTCGCTGTCCTCTCCTAAAAGTAAGATATAGTTAGGGGCAAAAAAAGCATTTCCCATATAGCCTACGATGCCTTCCAAACGAGGACCGGCTTCCTTTCCCAGTAGAAGAATCTCTGTCTTCTGCTCCGGAATAAGGGGGGACAGCTCCTTCATATACTGCCGTACCTGCTCCAGTAACTTTTCATCTACCTTCTTATCCTTCTGTCTCTTATACACAT
>CAUSUG010000145.1:0-5804 GCA_963534765.1 uncultured Oribacterium sp. | reverse complement strand
CTCCTTAATGACCATGCCGGTGGTTATCGGACAGATTATAAGGGTGGATCAAAGCTCTATTGTAGGACAGATCATTATGGGATTAAATTCCGGTTCTTGGGCAAACCCCAATGCTCCGATTTATTCATTAGGATTAGTTCTCTACATTGCCCTACTGTATTTCTTTGCTTACTTCTATACTTCTATTTCCTTTAATCCATTGGAAGTAGCAAACAATATGAAGAAGCAGGGTGGTTTTATTCCCGGAATCAGACCGGGAAAGCCGACCAGTGATTATCTGGAAGGTATTCTTCGATATATCATCTTTATCGGAGCCACCGGACTGGCTATTATTGCATTAGTTCCCATTATCATTTCAGGCGTATTTAACGTCAGCAGAATTTCCTTCTCCGGAACTTCCTTAATCATCATCGTAGGTGTTGTTTTGGAAACCTTGAAGGCCATCGATTCTCAAATGGTAATTAGAAACTACAAAGGATTTTTAGACAACTAATCTATAGCCTCCTTAGTTTACTAAGGAGGCTCATAGTGGTTTATCCCATCATGAAAGAGGCCCATATTGAAGATTATCATGTTAGGAGCGCCTGGTGCGGGAAAAGGAAGCCAGGCAAGTCGTATTTCTAAGGTTTACGGTTTACCCCATATTTCCACCGGAGATATTTTCCGGGCTAATCTTAAAGGGGAAACAGAGCTTGGTTTAAAAGCAAAGACTTATATGGATCATGGGGAGCTGGTTCCCGATGAAATCACCATTGCGATGCTTCTGAACCGTTTGGAAGAAAAGGATTGTGAAAAGGGCTATATCCTTGACGGATTCCCCAGAACCATTCCTCAGGCTGAAGCTTTAGAAAATGCTCTGGCTCCAAAAGGAGAAAAGATTGATCTTGCATTGGACGTTGAAGTACCGGATGATGTGATTATTCACAGAATGGCCGGCCGCAGAACCTGTCCCCATTGTGGCGCGATTTTCCATTTGGAAACCTTAAAGCCGAAAAAAGAGGGGATTTGCGACAACTGCGGTGAGCATCTTGTGCAGAGAAAAGATGATGAAGAGAATACGGTGAAAAATCGTTTGAAGGTTTATCATCAAAGTACCGAACCATTGATTTCCTTCTATAAGAAAGAGGGAATTCTGGAGGAGATTGACGGAACAAAAGATTTAGAAACGGTATTTGCAAGGGTAAAGGAAATCTTGAGCCAAGTGGAAAGGAAAATCCATGATTGAGATTAAGTCCAAAAGAGAAATTGAACTGATGCGGGAAGCAGGCAAGGTTCTTGCAGAAGTACATGAGAAAGTAGGAGAGGCGGTAGCCCCGGGAAAGAGCACCTACGAACTGGATAAGTACGCAGAGGAGCTCATCCGAAAAGCAAAATGTACTCCCAGCTTTCTTCATCTCTATGACTTTCCGGCAGCTTGTTGCGTATCCGTGAATGAGGAGTTGATTCACGGAATACCGGAGAAGACAAGGATTTTAAAAGAGGGAGACATCGTTTCCTTCGATATCGGAGTAAATTACAAGGGCTATCACAGCGATGCCGCAAGAACTTGGGCGGTGGGAGAAATCGCTCCCAATGCAAAAAGACTGGTGGAAACTTGTAAAGAATCCTTTTTCCGGGGAATCGAAAATGCGGTTCCCGGAAATCATCTAAATGATATTTGCGGAAGTATCGGAGATTATGTTGAAGCTCATGGCTACGGCGTAGTTACCCAGTATGTGGGACACGGCATCGGCCATCAGGTACACATGGATCCGGAAGTACCCAACTATCGTATGAAGAAGAAAGGCCCGAAGCTTCAGGCGGGGATGACCCTGGCCATAGAGCCCATGATTACGGAAGGAAATCCTGCGGTCAGGGTTTTATCCAATGATTGGACGGTGGTTCCCTTGGACGGTAAGCTTACGGCACATTATGAAAATACAATTTTAATCACAGACAACGGACCGGAAATCCTAAGTCTATCGAAAGGATGAATTGAGTATGTCGAAATCAGATGTAATCGAAATTACAGGTAAGGTAATCGAGAAGTTACCAAATGCCATGTTTCAGGTTGAACTGGAAAACGGGCATCAGGTATTGGCTCATATATCCGGAAAATTAAGAATGAACTACATTCGTATTTTACCGGGAGATAAGGTGACTATTGAGCTTTCTCCCTATGACTTATCAAAGGGAAGAATTATCTGGAGAGATAAGTAGGGTTTCGCTTTACATTTCAAGACTGTTTTGCTAGAATGATACGGCAACTCTGTTCAAATTCGTAAAGGAAAGGGGAATTTTACTTATGAAAGTAAGATCATCAGTAAAACCTATCTGCGAAAAATGCAAAGTAATCAAGCGAAAGGGCTCCATCAGAATTATCTGTGAAAACCCTAAGCATAAGCAGAGACAAGGTTAATTAACAGGAGGAAATCAAAGATGGCTCGTATTGCAGGTGTAGATTTACCTAGAGAGAAGCGAATCGAAATCGGTTTGACTTACATCTACGGAATCGGAAGACCCTCAGCAGACAAGATCCTTGCAGAAACCGGCGTGAATCCGGACACAAGAGTAAAGGATTTAACTGACGATGAGGTAAAGACTCTGGCGACCTATATTGCAGAACACCAGATGGTAGAAGGTGACCTTCGTAGAGAGATCGCTTTAAACATCAAGCGTTTGCAGGAAATTGGTTGCTACAGAGGAATCCGTCACAGAAAGGGACTTCCCGTAAGAGGTCAGAAGACTAAGACCAATGCAAGAACCCGTAAGGGACCAAGAAAGACCGTTGCTAACAAGAAGAAGTAAGGTCTGAACAGTAACTAATGGATCTTCATGTTTTAAATACAGGAAGAAGAGAAAAAGGAAAGTAGGTTAGTTTAACTATGGCTAAGTCAACTGGTAAGAGAGTGACAAAAAAGCGCGTAAAGAAAAACGTTGAACGCGGACAGGCACATATCCAATCATCTTTCAATAACACTATCGTTACTTTGACAGATGCTCAGGGTAATGCTTTATCATGGGCAAGTGCCGGCGGTCTGGGATTTAGAGGTTCAAGAAAATCTACTCCATATGCAGCGCAGATGGCTGCTGAGACTGCTGTAAAGGCAGCTTTGGTACACGGCTTAAAGTATGTGGATGTAATGGTTAAAGGACCGGGATCCGGAAGAGAAGCAGCAATCCGTGCTTTAGCAGCAAACGGATTGGAAGTAACCTCCATCAAGGACGTTACACCGGTTCCACATAACGGATGCCGCCCACCAAAGCGCAGAAGAGTATAATGCTCTGTGCCCGGGAGATTATGGAATTTCCTATAGCGGCATAAGCTTGTACAGAACAGTATGACCATGTGGTCAGCCTGAAGAAGCCTTATCGGTGTAAAGGGCGTATCAATTTTTTAGGGATGTTGGCTTGTTGAGTCGACAAAACTTGATATTTAGGAGGATAAAATGGCAGTAGATAAAGTTCCTGTGCTTAAAAGATGCAGGTCACTTGGACTGGACCCCGTATTTTTAGGAGTGGATAAGAAATCCAACAGACAGCTTCGTAACCCAAGAAGAAAGATGAGCGAGTACGGTCTTCAGCTTAGAGAGAAGCAGAAGGCAAAGTTCATCTATGGCGTATTAGAGAAGCCTTTCCGTAACTACTATGCTAAGGCAGAGAAGTTAGCAGGACAGACCGGTGAGAACCTTATGATTCTTTTAGAGTCTCGTCTGGACAACGTTATTTTCCGTATGGGAATGGCTAGAACCAGAAGAGAAGCTAGACAGGTTGTAGGACACCGTCACGTAACCGTTAACGGAAAGATTGTAAACATTCCTTCTTATCTTGTATCCGCAGGGGATGTGATTCAGATTAAAGAATCCATGAGAACTGCACAGAGATATAAGGATATTGTGGAAGTAACCAACGGCAGAATGGTACCGGCATGGTTAGAGATGGATGCTGAGAAGCTTAGCGCAACCATTAAGTCTCTTCCACACAGAGAAGACATTGACGTTCCTGTAAACGAAATGTTAATCGTCGAGTTGTATTCTAAGTAATGATAGCCTAAAAAAGGAGGCAGCATGTTTGATTTTACAAAACCAAACATTGAAATTCTTGAAATTTCAGAGGATAAGCGTTTTGGTCGTTTCGTATGTGAACCACTGGAACGAGGCTACGGCTCAACCCTAGGAAATTCTCTTCGGAGGATGATGCTTTCCTCTCTGCCCGGGGCTGCGATTTCTGCAATTAAGATCGAAAATCTGTCCGGAGACAAGGTTTCCGGAATTCAGGAAAGTTTCCCTGAGCTCTTAACCAATCTTAAGAGCATTGCGGTGATTTTGCCGGAGGAAGTGGAAAGTCTGGAAGTTTCCGTTGATTTATCCGGAAAGTCCGAGATTCTGGCTGAAGATTTTATTGGAGAGTCGGAACTTAAGCTGAGTAATCCTACAGAGCATATTGCTACTGTAGAGGCGGGAGCCCAAGGCTCCATTTCCCTCTTTATCAGTAGAGGACAGGGTTACTCCGGAGAAAAGGCAGAAGGAAGAGTAGAAGCACCAAAGGAATATCAGGACATTGATGCTTTGTATACTCCTGTGGAAAGAGTAAATATGTCTATCGAGAATACCCGTGTAGGAAATATGACGGACTATGATCGATTGACTTTGGATGTATATACCAACGGAAGTATGTCTCCGGAAGATGCGATTTCCAAGGCGGCACAAATGCTTTTTCAGCACCTGGATTTGTTTGTAGCGCTTTCTGAAGAAGTGGCTGCAACAGAGCTTATGGTGGATAAGCCCGAAGATGAAAAGGGCAAAGTAATGGAAATGAATATTGATGAACTGGAATTAAGTGTCCGTTCCTATAACTGCTTGAAGAGAGCAGGAATCAACACAGTGTCCGAGTTAACCTCCAAGACACCGGAGGATATGATGAAGGTTCGTAACCTTGGAAGAAAGTCTCTTGAGGAAGTTTTGGCGAAGTTAAGAGATTTGAATCTGGGATTATCATTTCCGGAAGAATAGATAACAGTAAGGCCAACCGGTAAGACTAAAAAGCACGGATAAGGAGAAAACATGGCAAATTATAGAAAGTTAGGAAGAGCTTCAAACCAGAGAAAGGCAATGCTTCGTGCATTAACCACTTCTTTATTGGAGCATGGAAAGATTTTTACTACTGAGGCTAGAGCGAAGGAAGTTCGTAAGCAGGTAGAGAAGCTTATTGCTTTGGCAGTAAGAGAGAAAGACAACTATGAAATGGTTGTCGTTAATGCAAAGGTTGCAAAGAAGGACGCTGATGGAAAGCGCGTTAAAGAAGTCAAAGACGGTAAGAAGGTTACCGTTTATGAGGAAGTAGAGAAGTCCATTCAGAAGGATAAGCCTTCTCGTTTGCAGGCTCGTCGCCAGATTCTTGCAGCGACCTATGTTCCCACAGTTAGACCTGCAGAAGCAGCCGGAAGAAAGAAGAACACCAAGAAGTTAGACTTGGCGAAGAAGCTTTTTGAAGAGATTGCACCAAAGTACGAGAACCGTCACGGTGGATATACAAGAATCGTAAAGGTAGGTCTTCGTAAGGGAGATGCTGCTATGGAAGTTCTTTTAGAGCTTGTATAATATTTTACAAAACGAATAGAACAAAGTTGCTTAAAAAGAGGAAGCTCGGCTTCCTCTTTTTTGATGCCATAGCTTAAATACTGGCGTAATTGCATAAGGATTGCAGGAAAATACTGAGTAAAACAGCTAAAACAAAATAAAAGGGGCAGGCTTATAGAAAAATGAAATATCAAAATGCAAAAAAACGATAAAGCTTCTATAAATAAAATTGGCAAAATATGAAAG
>CAUSUG010000144.1:0-5812 GCA_963534765.1 uncultured Oribacterium sp. | reverse complement strand
TTTTAATGGAATACAATGTTAAAAACAGAATTGTTGCGGCATAGGGAAGCATCTGGATAAATTCCGCCGGTATTCTAAGCATTTGCAAAATGTTGGATAATCCGTCAAAGAAGGAAAATAATAAAGAAGAAACCAACACTCCTACCGGCGTAGACTGCCCCATAGCATTTGCCGCAAGAGCAATAAAGCCACGGCCAGCAACCATATCTCTGGTAAACATAGGCAAGTACCCCATGGAAAGATACATTACCCCAAATCCTGCCATAATTCCACATAAGAGAATAGCAAGAAGACGAATGCGAACCACGTTAATTCCCACACTTTCTGCCGCCTTTGGAGTCTCTCCCACTGCTCGAATACGAAGTCCAATGGGTGTGCGATAGAAAAAGAGATGTATTAAAAACACCATTAGAAGCCCCATATACGTGAGAATGTTGTGTCCGGATAGAATTCTCCCCAATACAGGAATATTTTCTACTATGGGAATATTTAATGTCGGAAATTGGAAGCTATTCAAAGAGGAGCTGGAACCCTTTTCTCCTGTTAAAAGCTGTAAAACAAATACGGTGAGGCCTGCCGCAATAGTGTTAATAGCAGTACCGCAAAGAACCGAATTTGCTTTTAAAACCAGATGAAAGTATGCAAATAGTACACTTACCACAACCGCAGATAAAACACCCGCTGCAATTCCCCAAAACAATCCGCCACCAAAAGCACTTCCGATGACTCCGAACAGTGCTGCAATCAGCATGATTCCTTCCAGTCCCAGATTAACTACTCCACTTTTTTCACAAATACTTGCCCCTAAAGCAGCCCACAAAATCGGAGTAGCTACTCTAATCCACATAAAAAGAAAATCTATAGTGAATTTAAAGCTAAACATTGGCAGCCTCCTTCTTCATTTGCTCTTCTTTTTTGGTCGCTTCCACAATCATTTTTTGCTTCCACTTACCAAATAAAGCCTCTGCAGCAATCATGAAAATGATGATTCCTTGAATCAGTTGTACTACCTCACTGCTTACATCGCTGCTTCTAGCCATAATACTTGCACCAACATTTAAATAACCGATAAAAAGGGCTGCAAAAGGAACCAGCAAAGGATTATTTTTTGCAAGCAAGGCTACCGCAATACCTGTCCAGCCATATCCTGGAGAGGCTGTCCATTTAAAGCGGGTATACATTCCTAAAAGTTCTGCACCTCCGCCAACTCCCGCTAAAACTCCCGCAACAATCTGTGCCATCAACATTATAGAGGGAGCTTTAATACCGGAATAATTGGCAAAAATTTTATTGTCTCCTGTAATGCGAAGCTTCATGCCGAATGTTGTTTTATACAAAAGAATGTAAACAAAAATACAGGACAGAAGCGCCAGAAAAACACCGAAGTGAATTCTTGTTCCCGGAATCAGCACCGCCAGTCTTACAGTCTTTAGCATAGGAACAGACTGCAAGGAAGAACTGCTCATATCCCTTAAGTAATAGCTGATACAATACAACACAAAGAATTGAATGATATTATTCAGCATAAGAGAAGTTACCACTTCCGATACATTCCACTTCATTTTTAAAACCGCAGGAAAAAATGCTGCAAGCGCCCCAAAAATTCCGGCCACTACCAAAGCAACGAATGGATGCAAGCCTACAGGAAGAGACAATCCGCAAGCAACCAGCAGTGCTCCTAAGGTACCGAAAAAGAAAGCTCCCTCTGTAATCATGGAGAAAAGTCCTGCTCCAAAAATCATCAGTACCGCTAAAGCAGTAAACATAAGAGGACATGCCGCCTCCACAATATTTCCTATTCTTCTTGCAGAAGTGAATGGACCCACAAAAAAGCTAAAAAAAGCATTCATAGGATCAGAACTTGTGGCAAACACGACGATAACCACCAAACCGCAGGCCACCAAAATCGTCACCAAAAGTTTCGTCAGATCCACTATAATATTTATTTTTTTACTACTATCCATGAACAGCCTCCCGAATGTCCGTTTCCGATTGTTTTTTAATTCCCAGCATATAGGCGCCCAAATCCTTTTCTGAAATCGAAGAAGTATCTGAAAAATATGCTGCAATCTTTCCTTCGTGAAGTACAATTAGGCTATCAGAAAGCCCCAAAATTTCATTTAAATCCGAACTGATTAAAAGTACGCAACTTCCATTGTCTCTCATTCCAATCAGACGTTTTCTGATAAATTCCGTTGCCCCTACATCCACACCTCTGGTGGGCTGGTTAGCAATAATGATTTTGGGTGATGAAGAAAGTTCCCTGGCCAATACAACCTTTTGAATATTTCCACCGGAAAGGGAGTCAATCCGTATATCGGGATTTTTGCAGAAAATCTGATAATCTCTTGTGATTTCTTCTCCATATTTCTTGAGCTCTTTTTCTTTTAGAATACCGCGCTTAGAAAACCTTGGCAGATTCATTTTATCGGAAAGTGCATTCTCTAAAATCGATAAAGAATGAGCCATACCGGTTATCATTCTATCTTCCGGTATATGCGCAACAGATAGCTTTCTAATTTCCTGAACAGATGCCTTCTGAATGTCTTTTCCTTGAACTTTAATAGAACCCTCTTGGTATTTCAGTAGTCCGGTTAAAGCCTCCACTAATTCCCTCTGTCCATTTCCTTCCACCCCGGCAATGCCTAGGATTTCTCCTTCTCTTAAGTCAAAGGACAGCTTATCCAGTATTGCCTTCTTAGAGTCTGCATAGAAACTAAGGTTTTGCACCGATAGCAGAATATTTCCGGGCTTTGCCGGTTCTTTCTCTGTAGTAAGAAGCACCTCTCGACCTACCATCAGATTGGAAATTTCCTGTTCTGTTACATCCGAAACATGGAAAACGCCCATGAAACGTCCCTGCCTGATGATTGAAATTCTGTCACAAAGTTCTTTTACTTCATTTAGCTTATGAGATATGAAAATGATGGTATATCCTGCCTTCTTTAAGGTTTTTAGTTGTACGAACAGCTCTTCAGTTTCCTGAGGAGTTAATACAGCTGTCGGTTCATCAAAAATCAAAAGTTTCGCACCTCGATACAAAATCTTTAATATTTCCACCTTCTGTTTTTGCCCTACCGTAAGGTCTCGAATTTTTGCTTTAGGATCTATCAACAAGTTATACTTTTGACTTAATTCTTCTACCCTTCGACAAGCTGATTCCATATCGATAAAGCCTCGTTTGCAAGGCTCCATTCCCAAAATAATATTTTCTGTAACTGTCAGAGAGGGAACCAACATAAAATGTTGATGCACCATTCCGATTCCCAGCTCAATCGCCACCTCTGAGGAAGAAATGACCTTTTCTTCCCCATGAATGAAAATTTTTCCGGAACTTGGCTGCTCTTCTCCGAAGATAATTTTCATTAATGTGGACTTTCCTGCTCCATTTTCACCGGATAGAGCATGAATTTCTCCCTCCAGAACCGAAAAGTTTATACCTTTATTAGCCATTACACCATTAGGATAGATTTTTTCGATATTCTCTAATCGCAGTATTTCTCCTTTTCCCTTGATATCCTGCTCCATCTCAACCTCACTTTTATCATGATAAACCGGAATACCGGCTTATTCCTATGTCACTTGTTCAGGACGAACACTCCAACCAAACTTTGAATTCCCCATAAAAAACGCACCTTGCAACCATTCCCAGGGGCAAGGTGCGTGAGAATCGGTTTAAATCGCTTTATTTCATACTGTCACTCAAAGCCGCAACGTCTTCTGTTTTCATATCTACTGCTCTATCTACTTTGATTTCGCCATCGAGAATTTTCTTTTTTGCATCCTCAACAGCCTTTTTTGCATCCTCCGAAACAAGCTTTTCATAGTTTTCATTTTCAGCCAGACCAACTGCTCCGCTTTTTAAGCCCATGACATAGTCTTGTGTTCCGTTCATTTCCCCACTTTCCAAGCCTTTTACAGCTGTCTCAATGGACTCTCCCACATTTTTCAAAGTAGAGGTAATGATATTTGCCGCCAAGTCAGCTTGGTCTGTTTTCAACTGCGTATAAAGATCCTGATCACATGCAATAAGGTATTTGTCGCAGTTCTTCGCCGCTGTTGCCGCTCCTAAAATACTCTGAGACGCGGGAGCATAAACCATCTGTGCCCCCTGGTTATACAGCTGTGTCGTCATCTCCAAGCACTTTGGTACATCTTCAAAGCTACCCACATAAGAGGTTAATACACGAATACTCGGATCTACGGATTTCACTCCTTCAATATAGCCTACTAAGAAATCATTGATGTTCGCACTGTCCATAGAACCTACAAATCCAAGGACTCTCTTGGATGCATCAATCTTTGCGTCTCCGGAATCCAACATCTTTGCCGCCATTACGCCTGCAAGATAAGATGCCTCATTGGAGTTATAGGTAATCCCCAAGACATTACCTTCTGTGGCTACATCTCTGTTAATTGCACAATCGAAAGCAAGGAAGGTTTTCTCCGGATACTTTGCAGAGGTTTCTTCAATTTGCTCTCTGACGGAAAAGGTTCCGGCTACAATTAAATCCCAATCCTGGTCTGCTGCATCCAAGAAATTACTCTCATAACTGGTTTCATCTCTACCCATTTCCACAATCTTGGTTTCCCAACCAAGGTCTTTATGTACGAGATCCATCCCCTTAGCTGCGGAATCAAAAAACCCCTTATCTCCAAGACTTCCATTAACCAGATAAACCGCTTTTTTTCCTTTTCCATCGGTTGCAGAAGCTTCATTTTCCTTCTTTTCCGCTGTATTTTGTCCTGCTGCCGTTGTGCCTACTGTTGTTCCTTCCGTCTTACCGGTTCCTGCACATCCGGTAGCAGCTACTGCTAACATTGCGGAAAGAGCTCCCATTGTTAGTAATGATGCAATACTTTTCTTCATGACCTACACCTCCCAAGTGTCCTCTTTAAAATGGTGCTTTTCTCTCTAAGGAAAAGCGATATTTCAACGCATTCAGACGATGTTTACAGTAAAACTGTGGAGTATCATTCTCTCCCAACAGAATTTCCTCAAAAACAATTACAGGAGTTTCTGCGGAAAGTCCTTTGATTTTACTGCTTCCTTCAGACTGAACAACGCTAAGTACAGTCCTTGCTCTCCTAGATATTTTATAAATCTCTTCGGAGGCAAACTTTTTGATAAATTCTTTATTCTCTATATCGATATGGTACTTTTCAATGCAATGCACATCGAAAATAACCGTTGAAATAGCAACCTGCTCTTCTTCCTGATAATATTCCAGAACAACTGCCAAAGTTAAAAAGCCGCTATTCTCTTTCCCCATCTCATTGGCCACGTATTTGCCGCACTTTTGATACTTACATTTCATCCGAACCTTTGTGATAGGCTCTTTAGAATCTTCTAAACATAAATTGTATAGCCAGTTGATTGAATTTCTTTTATGCATGGCATAGGTGGCAACCGTTGCCCTTTTACCCTGACTTTTATTAATGTAACCATCCTCTTCCAATCGTTTCATAGCCATACGAATGGTTCCACGACTAACTCCCCAATGCTTTGCCATAGCATTTTCGCTGGGAAGCTTATCTCCATCTTTAATTACCCCCTCTATAATCAGTCGATACAAATTGTCATAGGCCTTTACATAGACCTCCACAGTAAATTTATATAAGAGTTGTACTTTTATCTTTTCAAAAGCATTCCTTTTATTCTAATCGTATGGGAAGCCGGACTACTTTATTGTCCCATTAAACTTAGCTGTATATGTTTAAACTTGGCTTCCAAGTTATGTTAATATATTATCAGTTTAGGAATATAGAGTAAATATACATATACACCTATTTTCATCAAATTATATTGTGT
>CAUSUG010000143.1:0-5836 GCA_963534765.1 uncultured Oribacterium sp. | reverse complement strand
ATCAACGGATTATAAAAGGAAAATATTATTCTCCTCGCAAAGCTTTCGCATCTCCTCCGGCCAAATGGATGCCTGTACTTCTCCCACATGGGCACGATCCAAGAGCAACATGCAAAGTCTGCTCTGTCCGATACCGCCTCCGATGGTCTGGGGAAGCTTTCCTTCCAGAAGCATCTTGTGGTATGGAAGCTTTGCCCTGTCTTCATTATGAGATAGCTTGAGCTGTCTCTCTAAGGCCTTTTCATCCACACGGATTCCCATGGAGGAAATCTCCAAAGCACAATTTAAGGTTTCAAACCAGAAGAGGATATCTCCGTTTAAGCTCCAATCATCATAGTCCGGAGCTCTTCCGTCATGGGGTTCCCCGTTACTGAGCTTATCTCCGATTCTTTGAATAAACACACAGCCGTGCTCTTTGGTGATGGCATTTTCTCTTTCCTTCGGACTGAGATTCGGATATCTTTTGAGAAGTTCCTCAGAGTCAATAAAGTAAATTTCCTCCGGCAACTTCTTCACCGCATCCGGATACTTATACCAAACCTCATGCTCCATATGCTTGATAATACGAAAAATGTCTCTTACGGTGTTCTGTAGTACCTCTTCCGTTCTTTCGTCTTTTCCGATGACTCTTTCCCAGTCCCACTGGTCTACATAGCAGCTATGCAGATTATCCAATTCCTCATCCCGGCGAATGGCATTCATATTGGTGTAGAGACCTTCTCCCACCTGGAAATTATAACGCTGTAAAGCAATTCTCTTCCACTTTGCCAGAGACTGGACAACCTCCACCACTTCATCTTTCTTCCATGGCACATCAAAGGACACCGGTCTTTCCACACCGTTCAAATTATCATTAAGTCCGGAGCTCTTCTCCACAAAAAGGGGCGCGGAAATTCTGGATAAATTCATCTCCTTTCCAAACTCCTTTTGGAAAGTATCTCTGATATATTTAATTGCTTCTTGGGTTTCCCGAACGCTGAGCCTTGGGGAATAGTCCTTTGGAATTACGAGTGCCATGCTTTTTCCTCCTTTAAATCACATAACTTTAAGTGCCTATCATACTCTTCTTTTTTTTATTCGTAAAGGCGCAAAAAGCATAGGAATTTCCCCGCCTCTACAACAAGAATTTCATATTTTCACTTAAAGCTTTAACTCTCCTATACATTATCACCTTTTTTTCGCGAAAATATAAGCAGGCTCTATTCCTTTGCATGAAGGGCTTAAATCGGCACAAGCTTTTAGAAGGCCTCTTCTAAATAATATTCCGCCTCTCTTCCTCTTCCCAACTCCAAAAAATATCCGTAAAGAAAATCTCTTTGCGCCTTACTAAGAGGGCAAAGCGCTGTAGCCATCAGCTTTTTCTTGCTGGGATTATGTAAAAGCACATATCCTCTCCCACTTAAAAAGTCTCCGGCATTGAAAAGACTTTGCTTTGAAAATTCCTCATATAGCCCTAATTTCATTAAAATTCTTTCCGCTTCCATACAATGCTTTCCCCAGTCTGTAGGGAAGAAATCTCCCTTGGGGGAAAGCCAGCCCAGTAATTCCTTTTCCATATCGTCCTCCATCCTTAAGAACATCAGTCAAGAATTTTACCCTATAGCTGTTTCTATATAGAAAAACTGTGAAAAAGAAAGTCTCTTTTGCCCTTTCTTCTTCACAGTCCGTTCTATACTTTATCTTTTATGTCCACACTCCGGGCAGAATTTACCTACATTGCCGGTATGTCCGCACTCCGGACAATCCCACTTATCCGCTCTAGCCTCTCCACATTCAGAGCAGAACTTGCCGGTGTTATGGGTATGACCGCATTTTCCGCAGGTCCAATCCTCCGCTGTGCCTGCTTCTGCAGTCGGTACGGCACCGTTTGCAGTTTCTTGCATAGGAACACTTACCTGTCCAAAGATGCTTCCCTGAGCACCGGCATTTGCCTGATTAGCGGTATTTTGTCCAGCCTGCGCATTGCTCTGCTTAGCCCCCATGGAGAAAAGCTCGGAGGCATTGAAACCACCGGTCTGGTTTGCCATATTCATTCCCGCAAAGGCCATCATTGGTCCTGTAGCGGTATTTCCCGCCGCCAGCTTCATAGCATCGCCCTGAGCCTTGGAAAGATAAGCCGCAGCCATGCTGGGATCCCGGAAAACAGCATCTCTCTGCATTTCCTTAATCATCTTCTCATCTTCTTCCGGTGCCTTGATGGAGCTGATACCGAAGCTGGTGATCTTAATGCCGTAATGTCCTCCCCAGGTGCTGGAAAGAATATCATTTAAGGCATGAGCAATGTCATCCGTATGGCTAAGAATGCTGTGGTAGCGGATTCCCTGTTCGGAAATGCGGGAGAAGGCCGGCTGTAAATTGGTTAAAAGCTCAGACTTTAACTGAGACTCCACCTCTTCCTTCTTATAATCCCCCTCCACATTGCCCGCAAGATTCCTATAGAAGAGTACAGGGTCCGTAATCTTATAAGCATATTCTCCGTGACAGCGAAGGGAAATCTCTATGTCCAGATTAATGTTGGGATCCACCGCTCTAAAAGGAATGGGGTTTACGGTACCATATTTATTACCCACAATATCCTTGAGATTAATGAAATAAATGCGTTGATCCTTTGCCGTGTCTCCGCCGAAGCTTAAACGCTTCATAAAGGTCTTAAAGCTTTCTACTACGCTTTCGCCCAGTGGGCCGTAGAAAATACTGGGTTCCGTGGAGGAATCGAAAACAAACTCTCCTGCCTCTGCAGACAGCTCCACGATGGCACCCTGCTCCACAATCAGCATACACTGTCCTTCGTTTACGGCAATGACAGCACCGTTGGAAATAATATTGTCTGAAGCTCGAGTATTGGAACTGTTTTGTCCAATTCTCTTCTGCCCCTTGGTCATGAGGGTATCATTATCTAAGGAAGAACAATAGAAATACTCTCTCCACTGATCTGCTAAAACGGAAATTCCCGCTTCTTTACCTGCTTTTATCAATCCCATAGACTCACTCCTTTATGGTAAGCAAATTCATTTTTGTCCCTCTAAGACTACCATATTTTCCTCTAAAGGGAAAGAAAATCCCTTTCCAATCTTGACAAAGTTTTAGCGTAACAGGTAAAATGCAGGAGTAAATAAATTGCTTGAAAAAGCATTCAGGAGAAAGAGGGATAGGAAATGAAGCACATTATTACCTTAAGCACCAGAGATTTAGAGAAGAGCGTTGAGCACGGCGGATGTGGAGAGTGTCAAACATCTTGTCAATCTGCTTGTAAGACCAGCTGCGGTATCGCAAATCAAAACTGCGAGAACGAAAACAACTAAGGATTTCTCAGAAGAAGGAGCTGTGTGCAGACACAGTTCTTTTTTTTCGCCATTGATTGAAGCGCTATCTTTAGGCATTAATTATCTTTATACATTGATTTTATTTATACTGATATAGTTTATACATTAATTTTATGTATACATTTGTTTTATAGAAGGAAGGGTAAATGATTCACCAGTATTTGATGAACGGACGACACATTGTTTTGGATGTATACAGCGGAAGCATCCATGTTACGGATCCTATGGCCTATGCCGCCATCGGCTATTTGGAAAAAGGACTTTCCAGAGAAGAAACTCTCAAAAAGCTTAAAGTGAAATTTCCGGAGAGTACAGAGCAGGACTTTCAGGACTGCTTTTCGGATATAGATGAATTAATCGAAAGCAAAAAGCTCTTTACTAAAGACAACTATGCCCCTTTAGCGGGAAAGTTAAAGTCCCACAGTGGAAATGTGATTAAGGCTCTTTGCCTTTTGGTAGCCCACAGCTGTAACTTGGCTTGCTCCTACTGCTTTGCCTCCCAAGGGCATTATCACGGAGAGTCAGGGCTTATGAGCTTTGAAACCGGAAAAAGAGCCCTGGATTTTCTCATTGAAAATTCCGGCACTCGCCGAAATTTAGAGGTGGACTTCTTTGGTGGAGAGCCTTTGGTGAACTTCCAGGTTTGTAAGGACCTGGTGGCCTATGCCCGCTCCATCGAGAAGGAAAAGGGAAAGAATTTCCGTTTCACCCTAACCACAAACGGGGTGGGACTTACAGAGGAAATCATGGATTGGGCAAATGAAGAATGCCATAACGTGGTTTTAAGTCTGGATGGACGAAAGGAAGTCAATGACCGTTTCCGTGTAGACCGAAAGGGGAAGGGAAGCTACGATCAAATCGTCCCCAAGTTCCAACGTTTTGTGGAAAAGCGTGGAGACAAGGAATACTACATGAGAGGAACCTTCTCCCATTTTAATACGGATTTCACGGAAGATATTGCTCACATGGCCGATGAGCTGGGCTTTAAAGAGCTGTCCATGGAACCGGTAGTTTTAAAGCCGGGAGAAGCCTCCGCCTTAACCGAGGAAGATTTGCCCATCCTCTATGCGCAGTATGAAAAGCTGGCTTTAGATCTGCTTCGCAGAAAGAAAGCAGGAGATCCTGTAACCTTCTACCATTATATGGTGGATCTGGACAGAGGACCCTGCATTTATAAGAGAATCTCCGGTTGCGGTTCCGGAACCGAGTATATGGCGGTTTCCGCCCAGGGTGAGCTCTACCCCTGTCACCAGTTCGTATCCGATAAGGAATATAAGCTGGGAGATATTTGGAACGGCATTACCAAGGAAGAAGCCAGAGAAGAATTCCGAAATACCAATGTCTATACCAGAGAGGACTGCGGAAAATGTTGGGCTAAGCTTTACTGTGCCGGAGGCTGTGCGGCAAATGCCTACCACTCCACCGGAGACATTGCCGGCACCTATGAGTATGGCTGTAAGCTCTTCCGAAAGAGAATGGAATGCGCCATTATGATGAAGGTGGAGGAGTCCTTGATGGAGCAATAGCATTTCTTATATATTGTTCAAGATGTATTTCTCCACCATCACTGCTACGCCATCTTCGTCATTGCTGAGCGTGATTTCGTCGGCTATTTCCAAAACATGCTTTTGAGAATTGGCCATGGCAATGCCTTTTCCGGAATACTCCAGCATGGTCAGGTCATTTCCTCCATCCCCAAAGGCCATCAGCTCTTCTCTCTTCCAACCCTTTTTCTCCAAGAGTCTTTTTAAGGATTCTCCCTTGTCTACTCCTACGGGGCAGATTTCCAGGAAAAAGGGTTCGGAAAAGAAGATGCTTAATTCTTCCCCGTATTCCTTTTCCAGTCTTTCCTTTAAGGGAATCAAATCTTCATGCTCTCCCAAAGCCAGAAGTTTACAAACTTCCTCCGATAAGGCATTAGGAAAATCCTCTACCTTTCTAAAGGGCATCTTGTTGATGGTGCTTTCTCTATCCATATAGGGAAATTCCGGCCGTTCTGTCACAATCTCCTTCCCCTGATAGGAAAGGAGGCCTAAATCCGCCTCTCTTACCACTTGAGCGATAGGAGCATAATACTTCCGGGGAATTGTCTTCTCAAACAAAACCTCCTTGGTCTTACAATCCATACAGAGACTTCCGTTATAGGAAAGAACATAGCCCCCCAGTCTTTCCAGCTCTAAAGCTTCCCAAACCTCGGACATGCCATAGGTCGGTCTTCCGGAAGCAAGTATAATGCTGACGCCCCTCTTGATAGCCTCCTGCAAGGCTTTTTTGTTTCTTTCACTGACTTTCTTTTCCGAATTGGTCAATGTTCCATCCAAATCCAATGCTATTGCTTTAAACATATTGTTCCCTTCCTCATCTCCCGGTATGTTCTTTTCCCTTTTCTATCATGATTATTTTCTGATAACGCTTTATGCAATATCGGCAACCCCATTTGTTTTCCTTTTGACAGTATTATTTTTCATATTACCTTTTATCTTATATCGGCAAACCCGTGTCCTCTCTTATAT
>CAUSUG010000142.1:0-5872 GCA_963534765.1 uncultured Oribacterium sp. | reverse complement strand
GCATATTTCTTCCAGAAAATTCCTGTTCATTTCAATGCAAAAGGAACCCCTGATATATTTGCTAAAAAATATTACCTTCTGTTCGCTACAGTTATTTCATACTCTGCATATTGGAAATTTTTACGAGGGCGGAAAAGTAAAAACGAATGAAAATATATCCATATTTATAAATTGCATCAGTTCAAAAATCGTTAAAAGTTCTTAAGAAGCAGGGTATTATTGTTAGTCGAAGAAGTAAAGGATATTTTGTTATTGATAAATATGGTTATGCAAAAGAACAATATGCACGAATCAGTCTTGTAACGATTGTAGCAGACAGCTTTAAATCAGCAGGGACAACTGCAAAATGGGAAATGGAGTTATCGGATACGGCAAAAGTTATGTCAAAAGGGCAGGTTACCATTCCTAAAAGGATAAGAGATCTCTTGAATTTGAAAAATGGAGATTATGTTACTTTTGTAGTTAATAAAGATGAAGTGCAAATTCAAAATTCCAAAGTTTTTATTGAGGAAAACATTAGAAAATAAAGGTGGTGAAATAAGACAGATGACCACAGATGAAATAAAAAAGTTAATTCAAAACGGAGAAAAAATAGATGTTGAGTTTAAAGAATCAAAGAACGCCTTAACAAAAGATGTATCCGCCACTTTATTTATTACCGAAAGTATTTGAGATTGACGGTAAAAAAGTGATTTATATCCGAGTACCTGAAGGTTATCAGGTATGTAGGCATAATGGCAGAATATGGGACAGGTCTTATGAAGGAGATATCAATATCACAGATCATTCAGAGCTTGTCTATAAATTATATGCAAGAAAGCAGGGGAGCTATTTTGTAAACAAGGTATATCCAAATCTTGATATTGATTTTCTTGATAACTCTGTTATTGAGAAAGCTAAAAGAATGGCTATCTCCCGAAATAAAAATCATGTTTGGGAAAATATGAGTAATGAGGAGCTTCTTAGAAGTGCAAACCTAATTCTGACTGATCCGGAAACAAAGCATGAAGGAATTACATTAGCAGCAATTTTGTTATTTGGAAAAGACAACTCTATTATGTCGGTTCTTCCACAACATAAAACCGATGCAATATTCAGGGTTGAAAACAAGGACAGATATGACGATAGAGATGTTGTCATAACCAATTTGATTGATAGCTATGATAGGCTTATGGCGTTTGGACAAAAGCATTTGAATGATTTATTTGTATTGGATGGAATTGTAAATGTCAATGCAAGAGATAGGATACTTAGAGAGATTGTTTCCAATACATTAGCTCACAGAGATTATTCAAGCGGTTTCCCTGCAAAATGATTATTGACGATGAAAAAATTACGATTGAAAACAGTAACTTGGCTCATGGAATGGGAGCATTGGATTTAAAAAAGTTTGAGCCATTTCCTAAAAATCCGGCTATCTCGAAAGTTTTCAGAGAAATAGGTCTTGCAGATGAGCTTGGATCAGGTATGCGAAATACTTACAAGTATACACAGCTTTATTCAGGACAAAATCCATTATTTGAGGAGGGAGATATATTCAGAACAATTATTCCTCTTAAGAAGATAGCAACTCAAAAAGTTGGAGGCGACAATGTCCCTCGAAATGTCCCTCAAGATGTCTCTCGAATGTCCCTCGAAGAAATTGAAAACATAATCAAGGGTATGATTAAAGAGGATAATAGAGTGAGTCGTAAAGATATAGCTATGATATTGGGAGTTAGTGAAAAAACCATTACAAGATATATAAAAGAAATTCCTAATATTAAGTATGTTGGGAAAGGGAAAAATGGTCATTGGGAACTTAATGATTAAAAGTAAGTTGATTATACCTAAAAAGTGCTCGGTCTGAGCACTTTGATGCCTCGTTGGGAAACCAACGGGGTATTCATCAGTGATTTTTCCGCACTTTTTTTTATTCTTCCACTTCTCCAATAATATACATGGTCATTCTGGCGGTACAGAAGAGCTTATCTTCCTCGTCCTTAACCGTCACGTCCTGCACCACCGTGGTTTTTCCCTTGTGCAGAGCATTACATTCTACAAAGAGCTTCGTGGCTCCCGCCGGGCGGACGTAATTGATGTTGCCGGAGAGGGTGACATTTTTTACTCCGTAGGCATAGGCGGCCATGCCGGAGGCAATATCACAGAGGGTGTAAAGGGCACCGCCATGAACGGCACCATAATGATTCAACATTTTCTCTGTAGCCTCAATGCTGTAGAGGCAGTGTCCCGGCTCGATTTCTAAAAGCTCTATCTTGTCAAAGCCGGATAATTCCTGAATATGGGCACGTACACCCTCCATTACCTTTTCTCTCATTTTCATCCCCTTTTTAAATCCTTGTGTGCGGAAGAAATAGATGATTCTTCTACGCACCGGATTTATCTATACAACAGAATCGTTTTGTAAAATCCATAGCGAATACGGCTTTCCGGGAAAATGTTGAACGTGCTTTAGCCGTTTCGGGCATTTAGTATAGCATTTCTTTTCTATAGTTAAAATGCCTAATTGGACGATTCCTGTTTTTAATACTTGCTTGAGTCAAGGGAAAAGTTTAAGTTATTTTACTTTCGAATAGAAACTATACGAAAAACTCTAATTTTTTGCAAAAATTCTATAAACTTAAGAAAAATTCCTTTTCAAGAAAACGAAACTACAGTAGTATGTGAACTGGAAAAAAGCTCTATTTTTTTGAAAAGGAGAATGATTATGAAGAAGCCGGAAAAAAACAAGATGGGAAGAATCGGGAAGATGCTTGTCTTAGGAACAGCTTTACTAAGCATGGCAACCCCTATGGCTGCTTTTGCCAAGACCGACAGAGTGGATACTCCGGGAACCTGGCGGAAGCAGGGAGAGAAATGGCAATTTGTCAGAGAGTATGGAGCACCGGAAAAGGGCTGGCTGGTGTATAAGAATGACTGGTATTATCAGAGCCCTGTAGAGGATTTGATGGAAACAGGCTGGCTGAACCTTCAGGGAAAGACTTATTTTCTCAGTACGGAAAATAATGCAAGCTTCGGGCATGTTGTAACGGGCTGGCAGTGGATTG
Source organism: uncultured Oribacterium sp. (assembly GCA_963534765.1). Lineage (GTDB taxonomy): Bacteria > Bacillota > Clostridia > Lachnospirales > Lachnospiraceae > Oribacterium. The sequence goes on along the minus strand of CAUSUG010000142.1, from coordinate 2,825 downwards.
ACGGCTATTGCTATTATTTTGAAGAGGCGGACCAGGCAGATTACGGTGTTCTGTTCACCGGTGGTAAAACCAAGGATGGCTACTATGTGGATGCCAACGGTCGTTGGCTAAACGGTGTAGGAGGAGAGCCTGTTTATATCAGCGGCAAGGGCTTGTCTGCAGCGGTGTCCGACCAGCAGGTAGCCGGTGTCAGCCGTAGTATTCCTTCCGGAAATGCAGGTCAGGTAGCCGGTGTAAGTCGTTCCGGCGGTAGTTCTTCCGGCGGATCTGTAAGCGGAGGAGGCTCAAGCAGCTCTTCCGGCGGCTCCACAAGTGGAAGCGGCTCAAGCAGTAGTACCGGCAACTCCACAAGCGGAAGCACTTCCGGTGGAAATGCAGGGAATACAGGAGCTAACGCAGGTAATACAGGAGCTAACGCAGGGAATACAGGAGCTAACGCCGGTGGAAATAACAGCGGAAACAATACCGGCAATACAACGGATAATACTGGCAATACCGGAAATACCGGAAATACTGCTTCTTCTTCAAACCTTCCGAAGGAAGAGGATGGAAAGCCGGAGGAGAAGCCCGGAACCGGAGACAACGGCAATACCGAAGAAAAGCCGGGAACCGGAGACAACGGCAATACCGAAGAAAAGCCGGGAACCGGAGACAATGGCAACACCGAAGAGAAGCCCGGCACCGGGGAAAGTGGAAAGCCGGAAGAGAATCCTATACCGGAACAACCTGAGGAAAAGAATGTTATTAAGCTGGTGGGAGAAGCCAAGGTTAATCAGGATGTGAAGCTGTATGTATCTAAGGATATTATGGACAGCATCGCGTTTGTTTCCGTCGGTTTTCAGCCGGTTTTACCCGAGTCTCATAGAGAGAACGAGCCTAGCTACTCCTTGGATCGGAAAAAGCAGATTCTGACTCTTCCCAAGAGTCTATTTAAGAAAAGTAAAACTTATGACATCTCTATCCAGGCAGGGGGAATTCAGCCTTTCCATGATATTACAGTAGATGTAAAAGACGATGTGGAAGTACCTTTTACAGCAGAAAAGGGTGAGCCGGAGGTGCTGAATAAGGGAATTCTTTTAGGACCTACTTATGCAGCTTTGAATGAAGAAGCGGATTTACATGCTTTCCGAGTTACCTATGTTCCCGGAGAAGGGATGCCGGAAAAGCCCTGGTGGACAACGCGTTTAAAGTCTGTGGTGGTAGAGAAAACCCTCTATGAAAGAGTAAACTCCGAGAAGGAGTTTTTAGAGAAGAAGGATGTGTATTACATTGTGCCTGAGGATGCAGAGGAAGGCGCCAATACCATTCTTTTGTCCGACTCCGCATTTGAAGATAAGGAGAAATTTGATCTGATGTTGGAGTCCGGGAATCCAATAGAGAGTGTGATTTGGGACATGAAAGGCTAAATCAACGCGAAGGATTTTATTGTATTTTCATTCCGGCCGAAATATAGTAAGGAAGAAGTGACAAAATATGCTCGGAATTCTATGCTAAGCTAAAGCAATCCCTTTGCCTTAGGGGAAGGGGTTAATTTAGCGGTAGAAGGCCGGAAAGAGAGTACTAATGGAAGATAAAAATCTGGATCAAAAGCTTTCGGACAATCATCCGGAAGAAACGAAAGTATTGGATACGAATACAGAAGTAGCAGACAAGCCAAAATCAAAGAAGAAAAAGAAGCAAAGCTTTATTCATTATCTGATTCCCACGGTGTTATTTATTTCCATGATTGTCTTCGGAGGCTTGTTCCTCCGGGACTTTCTGGAATATCGGGCGGCGGAGGATGAATACGCTTCCCTGCAGGATCATATCGTGATTTCCGAAGAGCCGAAGAAGGAGGCGCCAAAGAAAGAGAAGGCCAGTGAGGACGAATTTGATGATGAGGTAGAAGAGGAGCCTGTAGATCTGCTCCATCCTCATTTTCAGATTGACTATGGCGCGCTCTCCGGGGTAAATGCTGATTTCACCGCAGTTTTGCATGTGCCTGCCCTTTCCATCACCTATCCGGTGGTGAAGAGTAAGGACAATGAAGAGTATCTGCATAGAACCTTTGAAGGAAAGGCAAACTTTGCCGGATCTATTTTCCTGGATGCCAATGCCAAGGGAAGCTACGATCATAAGAACACCTTCATTTTCGGTCACAATATGAAGAATGGAACTATGTTCGGAAAGCTGAAGTATTTCCTTCGGGACGATCAGCTGGCAAACAGCAATCCTTACGTCTTTCTTTGCAGACCGGAGGGGATTACCCGCTATCGAATTTTTAGCTATTATTTAACGACGGTGGAAAGCCCCATTTACAACGACTTCGAAGGGGACAAGGGCTATGATCAGTATTTGAGTCTGGTTCAGAGACTTTCCTCTTATAGAAATTATCCCAAGGACAGCATCGACTTTTCCCAACGACCGGATATCATCACCCTGTCCACCTGTTCAGGGCCTTCCGGAGGAAACCAGCGCTTTATTGTGCAGGCGGCTTTGGAAGAGGTGTATCAGAACGGTTAAGTATATTCCGTTTCTGCGTAAAATGGAGAAGAAAAGCTCCTTGCAGCAAAGAACATAGAAAAGTGAATATCTAAAGAGAAGAAACAGTCTTGCCTGTGTTTTTCCATTTTTAAGTTTTCGTAAAGTGAAGAATGGACAATGCCATAGAGCAGGGCTGTTTTTTGATGTTTAGGTGTAATACTTTTGAAACTGTTCAACAGTCTATAGTATGAAAAAATTTTTTGATGGAAATCGTGTTATGCCTTAAAAAATCAAGGATACTGAGGGGGTTAGTCCCTGAAAAATATTAAGAAATAATAGAACAAAATCCTGTCTCTTATACA
>CAUSUG010000141.1:0-6005 GCA_963534765.1 uncultured Oribacterium sp. | reverse complement strand
TGTTTATTCTGTTTTCGTTCTATTCTTATCCGGGAAAATCCGGAAAAAAATCTTGACGCTCGAGAAAAAATGACTATACTGTGTATAAGACTTGATTTAAAGACACTGATAAATAAGTCTTAAATAAACAACGCAACAGTTCAACTGTCCAATAAAATGAAGGAGGAACTTATTATGAGCGGAACGAAGAAGAAAAGCGGAGCACTGCTTGGAGCAGCCTTTCTGATGGCAACTTCAGCCATCGGACCGGGATTTTTAACCCAGACGGCAAAGTTTACCGGTGATTTTAAAGCCAGCTTTGCCTTTGTTATTTTAGCTTCGGTTATTTTGGCGGCGATTGCTCAGCTGAATATCTGGCGTGTGCTTTGCATCAGCGGCATGCGGGGACAGGATGTGGGCAACCGTATCCTTCCGGGACTGGGATATTTTGTTTCCTTCTTAATTGTTTTGGGCGGTTTGGTTTTTAATATCGGAAATGTAGGCGGAGGTGCTTTGGGATTACAAACGGTTCTGGGAATTCCTACACAGCTTGGTTATTTTCTTGCAGGAGGTCTGGCTATTCTGGTTTTCTTATCCAAGAATGCCAAAGGAATTATGGATCACTTGGTTAAGATTCTTGGGGCGGTCATGATTCTTGTCATCCTGGTGGTCATCTTCATGGTAAAGCCTCCCATTGCCTCCGGCCTTAAGAACAGTATTCTTCCGGAAGCCAGCATCGTAAGTTTATTCCCTGCCATCCTTACTCTTTTGGGCGGTACGGTTGGAGGATACATTACCTTCGCGGGAGCGCACCGTTTGATTGATGCGGGAGTTACCGGAGAAGATAAGTTGAAGGATATTAATTACTCCGCGCTTATGGGAATGTTTGTAGCAACCCTGGTTCGTGTTCTTTTGTTCTTTGCGGTATTGGGTGTTGTAGTGAAGGGCGCCAGCTTGGATGCGAAGAACCCTGCAGCGGATGCCTTTCTTCAGGGCGCAGGTGTTATCGGACAGAGAATTTCCGGCTTGGTGCTTTGTTGTGCGGCCATTACCTCTATCGTTGGTGCGGCATACACCTCTGTCAGCTTCTTAAAGACATTGTTTCCTGCAGTGGCTAAGAGAGAAAATCTTTTTATCATTGGATTTATCCTCCTTTCCACCTTGGTAATGGCAGGCCTTGGAAGTCCTGCAAAGCTTCTGGTTTTAGCAGGTTCTTTGAATGGTTTAATCTTACCGGTAAGCTTAGGGATTTGTCTTGTGGCTTCTCAGAATAAGAAGATTATGGGAGAAAATTATAAGCATCCGAAAATTCTGCTTTTTCTGGGGATTATCGTGGTAGTATTATCTGCTTATGTGGGATTAACATCCTTAACAAAGCTTTCCGCTCTCTTTACCGCATAAAATCTATGCATGAAAGCTTAGAGTATATAGATTTTTAAAGAACGGAATTTTTAAACAGAGATTGTTTTCGGAGAAAGGAAAACTATGGAAAAGATACGAGTGCTTACTGCAGGAGACTCTGCTTTACTGATTCAGTTTGAGCAAAGAATCGGAGAGGATGTAAATCGCAGAATCAGCGCTACCGTAAAGTTATTGAAAATGCAACAAATCGAAGGGATTGTAGATATGATTCCCGCCTACGCCTCCCTGCTGGTGCAGTATAACCCCTTGGTGATTCGCTATGAGGAAATTTACAAGAGGGTTTCCGCTATTGTGAAGATGGATACCAAGGTAGAAAGCATGGAGAAGAAGGTTTGGGAGATTCCCGTCTTATACGGAGGAGAGCTGGGACCGGACTTTTCCTATGTGGCGGAGCACGCCGGAATAAGCGGAGAAGAACTGATACGCCTCCATAGTGAGAAGGACTACCTGGTGTATATGCTGGGGTTCTTACCGGGATTTACTTACCTTGGCGGTCTGGAGGAAAAGCTTCATACTCCCAGGCTGGAAAACCCCAGAGTGAAGATTCCCGCAGGCTCTGTAGGAATCGGAGGTTCTCAGACCGGTGTTTATCCTGTGGACTCTCCGGGAGGCTGGCAGTTGATCGGAAGAACGCCGGTGAAGATGTACGACCCGGAAAAGCAGGATCCTATCCTGGTACAGGCCGGAGAATATATCCATTTTTATCCGATTACGGATTCTGAATATGCAAGGATTTCCGAGGCGGTAGCATCAGGAAATTATAGCGTACAGTGGCATAAGGAGGGCTGATATGGGATTTCGAGTAATTAAGGGAGGCCTTCTTACTACGGTTCAGGACTTAGGCCGTACAGGCTATCAGTCTCAGGGTTTTAATGTGAACGGTGTCATGGACCGAAGAGCCTTTCGTATCGCAAATCTGCTTTTAGATAATCCGGAAAATGAGGCAGTGCTGGAATGTACCCTGATTGGCCCTACCTTAGAGTTTACTGCCCCCATGATTATCTCCATTACAGGAGGAGACTTTCGACCGGAGTTAAATGATGAAGCAATTCCCATGTATACTGCCATTTATGTGGCTAAGGGGGATGTATTGAAGATAGGTTCTGCAAGAACCGGACGGACCTGCTATATTGCCTTTTCCAACTACTTAAAGGTTCCGGTGATTATGGGCTCCCGGTCTACCAATTTAAAAAGTCAGATTGGCGGCTTTAAGGGAAGAAAATTAGAGGATGGGGATTATCTGGATACCAGAATTAATCGAAGAATTTATCTTCCCAGCTTTCTTTCCAGAACCCTCCCCTTAAAGGAGTATGAAGAAAGCAAAGTGAAGATTCGGGTAGTTCCCGGACCGGAGGAAGAGGTATTTTCCAAAAGAGGAATTAAGAGCTTCTATGAAAGTGAATATACAGTGGGAAGTGAGTTTGACCGTATGGGACTTCGTTTGGACGGAGCATATATTGAAAGCAAGAAGGGATCGGATATTATTTCTGACGGAATTGCCCTAGGCTCTATTCAAGTTCCTTCCCATGGAAAGCCTATTGTCCTTCTGGCAGACCGGCAAACCACCGGAGGTTATGGAAAAATAGCTACGGTAGCGACGGTAGATTTGCCAAAGCTTGTACAAAGAAGGATGGATGATAAGATTCATTTTGAAAAGATTACGGTACAGGAGGCACAAAAGTTGCTCCTGGAAGAGGAAAAGGAGCTACAGGAAATGCGAAAGCTGATTCATAAGCCCTGTAAGGAAGTCTTAGATTGTCGTTTGGCGGCAAAACGCTTATCCAAGTTATTTGAGAAGTAGGAGAGGAGAAAGAATGGATTTAGAAAAGGTAGAGGGTTTGGTAAGAATTTTGGAGAATTCCTCCTTAAATACCATGTCCATTAAAGATGGAGATTTTAAGATTGTTATGAGTAAATTAGACCATCCTCCCGTGCTTGCTCAGGGAGGAGCATCTCAGCTTGTCTATGAGAGTCCGGCTACGGAAAAGCAGGAAAATTCGGAAGAGGAGAATGAGGTGCATATTACCAGTCCTATCGTGGGAACTTTTTATTCCGCATCCGGACCGGATATTCCTGCCTTCGTTACGGTGGGAGACACGGTAAAGGCGGGGGATACGGTTTGTATTCTGGAAGCTATGAAAATGATGAATGAAATCACCGCGGATTTTGACTGCGAAATCGAGGCGGTGCTGGTTTCCAATGAGCAGAAGGTGGAGTATGGGCAGCCTTTGTTCCGTGTGCGTAAGCTGTAAAGGAGGCGGAAGTGTTTAAGCGAGTCTTAGTAGCCAACCGGGGAGAGATTGCCGTTCGGGTAATTCGGGCTCTTCGGGGCATGGGTATCCCCTCCGTGGCGGTATATTCCAAAGAAGACCAGGACAGCCTTCACGGAAGACTGGCGGAGGAAAGGGTCTGTATCGGAGAGGGTTCTTCCCGGAATTCCTATTTAAATATGGACACCCTGATTACCGTGGCCAAGAATACCGGCTGTGATGCTATTCATCCCGGTTATGGTTTCCTGTCGGAAAATGCTCAGTTTGCTGAAAAATGTAGGGAAAACGACATTTGCTTTATCGGACCAAGTCCGGAAGTGATAGACGGCATGGGAAACAAGTCTCAAGCCAGAGCCAAGATGCGGGAAGCCGGCGTGCCGGTGGTACCCGGTTCTTTAAATGCTCTTTATGATGTGAAGGAGGCTTTAGAGGAGGCCAAGGCCATGGGCTTTCCGGTGATGATAAAGGCCAGTTCCGGCGGCGGCGGAAAGGGTATGCGGGAATGCTATTCCGAGGGAGATTTTGAAAATGAATTCCTCACCGCCCAAAGGGAATCCGCCAATGCCTTTTCCGATGATGCCATGTATCTGGAAAAGCTGATTTTGGAGCCCCGTCATGTGGAAGTGCAGATCATGGGAGACAGCTTCGGGAATGTGATTGCTCTCGGAGAAAGAGATTGTTCCATCCAGCGAAATCACCAAAAGCTGGTGGAGGAATCCCCCTCCCCCATTGTGACAGCGGAAAGCCGTAAAGCCATGATGGAGGCTGCGGTGAATGCGGCCAAGGCAGTGTCCTACGTCGGAGCCGGCACCATAGAATTTATCGTGGATCAGGAAGGCAAATTCTATTTTATGGAAATGAACACCCGTATTCAAGTGGAGCACGGGGTAACGGAACTGGTAACGGATACGGATCTTGTGATAGAGCAGATTCGGGTCTGCGCCGGGGAGCCTCTTAGCATGACGCAGGAGGAGGTGCTCCTTAGAGGACATGCCATAGAATGCAGAATCAATGCGGAAATTCCGGAGAAGAATTTTATGCCTAGCCCCGGAACCATTACGGCTTTGCATTTGCCGGGAGGAAACGGGGTGCGAGTGGATACAGCCATTTATACCGGCTACAAGATTCCCATGGAATACGATTCCATGATTGCCAAGGTCTTGGTGCATGGAAAAGATAGGCAAGAGGCTATCCGGAAAATGAAGGGAGCCCTGGAAGAGATGCTGGTGCTGGGGGTGGAAACCAACCTGGACTTCCAATATAAAATCATGCAGTCTGAGTCATTTGTGGAAGGAAAGGTAGATACCGGTTTTATTGAGCGCTTTACCTTAGGAGGAAAATAAGCATGAAGGTTGATTTAAATGCGGATGTGGGAGAGAGCTTCGGGCGCTATACCTTGGGAATGGATGATCACTTGATTCCCCTTCTTAGCTCTGCCAATATTGCCTGTGGCTACCATGCAGGAGACCCTTTGGTGATGGAGAAAACCGTGGAACTGTGTAAAAATGCGGGAGTTGCCTTAGGGGTACATCCCGGATTTCCGGACTTGCAGGGCTTTGGTAGAAGAAATATGGACTGTACGCCTAAGGAATTAAAGACCATGCTGCTCTACCAAATGGGAGCCTTAGAAGCATTTTTACATAAGGACGGGTTAAAACTTCAGCATGTAAAGCCTCATGGCGCCCTTTATAACATGGCCGCAAAGGAGGAAGAACTGGCTAAGGCCATTTGCGATGCGGTAAAGGAATACGATTCTTCCTTGGTAATTCTGGCACAGGCCTCCGGTAAGCTCTACCAATTGGCGGAAAAGATGGGAATTCCTGTAAAGGCGGAGGTCTTTATGGACAGAGCCTATGAGGAGGACGGTTCCTTGGTGAATCGAAGAAAACCGGGAGCCATGATTACCGACGAAGAGGAAGCTATTGAAAGGGTGCTTTCCATGGTACTGGAGAAGAAGGTCAGAGCCATCACAGGAAAGGAAATCCCTATCCAGGCAGATTCCATCTGCGTCCATGGAGACGGAGAGAAAGCTCTGCTCTTTGTAGAAAAGTTAAGAAAGACTCTTGAAAAAGAAGGGGTAACAATAGAAGCTTTCGGTAGAGGTATTTAAGAAGAAAATTATTCATAAAAGCTTGAAGGGAATGTGGGAGTCAAACTGATCCATAGCCTTCATGCAGTATAGGTCCGGGATAGGGGTAATCTGAGCCCGCGGGTACTTGCGAAAAACAAGAGAAGCGCAGTTTTTCGCTTAGTATCCCCTGCGAGGCGAAGTTAGCGAGAGCGTGCCCCGAGCCCGGACCTATACTGCATGAAGGCTGTTTTTGATATTTACAT
>CAUSUG010000140.1:0-6020 GCA_963534765.1 uncultured Oribacterium sp. | reverse complement strand
ATATTAAAATGTCAATTTCCTTGTACTTATTTACAGAAATGCTATACTCCAATAGTTGCTATCATGTTGACTTGAAGGAGTAGAACAAATGAAAAAGAATCTTATGAGACTGGTACTTTGCGGTTCCATGCTGTCCGTATTGGCAGCTTGCGGCAATAAAGCGGCAGACACTAAGACAAGCACAGCCCAGGAGAGTGTGAAGGAAAGCGAGAAGCAGAGCGAAAAAGCTTCTGAAGCAGCTTCCGAGAAGGCGGAAGAGAAGAAGGAAGAGGCGAAGGATTTAGCGGAAGTAAAGACCGAAACCGTTTATGTTGGTCCTGAGTATGTGAAAGAACTAATGGATTCCGGAAAGGATGTAGTGGTTTTGGAAGCTGCCTGGGGTAAGATAGAGCAGGATGAAGCCTATAACAAGGCACATATTCCCGGAGCCTTCCATGTCAATACCGATGATATTGAGGAGGAGGAGACCTGGAATTTCCGGACTCCGGAAGAAATCGGAAAGCTTTTAAAGTCCTATGGCATTACCAAGGATACCAAGGTAGTATGCTATGGAAACAGCCCTGAAAATGCAGCAGATGATCGCCTGGCTACAGTTCTTCTTTGGGCCGGTGTTGAAGATGTAAAGAACTTAAGCGGCGGAATTGATGCCTGGACCAAGGCAGGCTTTGAGACAGAAACGAAGGTAAACGAGCCTGTTGCTACCGACAAGGATTTCGGCGTTACGATTCCTGCTCATCCGGAATATATTTTAAGCATTGATGAAGTGAAGGAAAAGCAGAAGGATGATCCGAAGTTCAAGCTGGTAAGTATTCGTTCCAAGGATGAGTTCTTAGGAAAGACCTCCGGCTATTCCTATATTGACCGTGCAGGAGAGCCCTTAGGCGCAGTTTGGGGACATGATACGGATGACGGTTCCTACAACAATCCGGATGGCAGCATCGTTTCCTTAGATAAGCTGGAGTCTTATTTAGGAGAAAGCGGTGTTTCCTTAAAGAAAAATGATGTGGCATTCTACTGTGGAACCGGTTGGAGAGCTTCCGTGCCCTTCCTGATTGCTCATGAAAATGGTTATAAGAACGCTTACCTTTATGACGGCGGTTGGTATGTATGGCAGATGGACGGTGAGAACAAGGTTCAGCTGGGCGAGCCGGGAAGCAGCGACTATAAGGAAGTTTTGGTAAAAGACTTAAGCACAGATAAGGCAAAGAAATAATGAAAAGAATATTGCTTCAGGGAATTACGGTTTTATCCGGCCTCATCAGTCTCTTAGCCCTTGTGGGACTGTATATTATCCATTATTTCACAGAGAAGAAGATGGGCATGGCAAGACACATGGTATATTTACGAAGCAAATGGAGGGGACCTCAAATCGGTCCCCTTTTCTTGCACCAATGGAAGGTGCTGTTGGGAATGATTGTTCTAAGCCTTTTATTTCTTAGCTTTACAAAGAAAGCATTTGGAGAAATAGAAAAAAAGGAAGGCTTTCCACAGCTTTCATCTAAGCTTTCTTCCAAGCTCTTATTGCTCTATGGCGTTTGCTCCCTCCTTTTTTCCTATGCTTATTTCTTTATCGCCATGACTCTGAAAATGCGGGAATATGAGCTAAGTATATTGCTTCTGCTTTTGCAAAATGCTATGGTCGTTTTATGCTATGGAACATATCTGTGGAGGACGGTATGGCTAAGAAAAAATTAGTGGGCTTTTTGATTTTCTTAATCTTAGTGCTCGTCCTTCTTTGGAAGATACCGGTAAAGGATATTTTTCAGGGAGAATTGCTTCGGTATTTACAAAGTCTGGTGGAAGAGAATTTTCTCCTGGCGGCCTTGGTCTATGTTTTGCTCTGTGCCTTGGCGGGAGCCTTTTTGGCTCTTCCGGGTATCAGCTATGCCCTTCTGGCAGGTATGGTTTTTCATGCTTTTTGGGGAACCGTTCTTTGCACTCTGGCAGCCAGTATTTCCGCAGGAATCTCTTTTCTTATGGGAAGGTATTTCTTGCAGGACAGCATCAAGCCGAAGCTTATGCAAAATCCATACATTGCCAGGTATTTCATGGGAGAAGGAAAAAAGAATCTTCTTGTACTTTTGTTTATCACAAGAACCATTCCGGTCTTTCCTTTTAATTTACAAAACTATGCCTACGGGATTACGGACATTTCTTTTTCCTTGTACTTTGTTTGCAGTTTCCTCTTCATGATTCCGGGAACAGCCATGTATACCATTGCCTTTGCCGGCTTGCAGGAAAAGAAAAATCCATGGATTTATTTCTTGACTGCAGGAGTTTTGTTTTGTCTTTTGATGGGAATGCTGTATTTTTTCAAAAAAAGAGAGAAGGCTATAGAGAAAGAAGAGAAGGCTTAGGAAATTTCAGGACTTTCCCAAGCGTTCTCCGAAGCTTTAAAAATGAATGAGAAACTAAGTTTGAGCACAATTTAACTAGAGTATATTTCAGGGGAGTTTATGGCGGAAAAGAAAAAACGGGAGATTCATAAGCGGGTGGAGGAGTGTATTCACTGTAATGCCTGCAAAAGAAAATGTAAGTTTTTAACAAAATATGATATCTGCATCGGAGATACGGAGAAGCTAAAGGAACTGGCTTACCATTGCTATCTTTGCGGAGAATGTACCAGAGTCTGCCCCAAGGGGATTGACGGAAGAGAAATTATTCTGGACTTCCGTAAAGAGCAGGTGAAGGAAGGGAAGTACGGACTAAAGCAAAGGGGCTACAGCGGGATTTTGCTGGAGAAGAAAAATTACCTCTTTAAGAACCATAGAAAGGCAAAAGGCGCTAAGACCGTATTTTTTCCGGGCTGCAATTTTCCGGCCTATTATCCAAAGACCTTGGAGAAACTATTATCTATCTTTGCAAAGGTAGGGATTCCCCCCTTCTATGATTGCTGCGGAAAGCCTGTGCTGGAGCTGGGATTGGAAGCGGAGGCCAATGCCATTTTCCGTAGACTGAACAAACGATTTCAAGAATATGGTATTGAGGAGATTGTGCTGGCCTGCCCCAACTGCTACTATCATTTCGGTAAGCAACTGGATGTAAAGATTACTACAGTTTATGATAAGCTAAAGGAACTGGGTGTTGGCAAGAAGGTGAAGGGGGATTATAGCTGCTTCTATCCCTGTCCGGATCGGGAGGATAAAGTTTGGATGGAGGGTCTGTCTCACTTTATTGCCGGAGAAATATCTGAAAAGAAAAATCTGCAATGCTGTGGAATGGGAGGCTGTGCTTTTGTGCAGGAGGCGGAGCTTTCCAAGGAAATGGCAAAAAGCACCCAGGGAGGGGATAAGCCTTTAATCAGCTATTGCTCCACCTGTATCGGACAGTTCACGAAGGAAGGAAATTCGGAGGCGGAGCATTTCCTGCCCTTAATCTTGGAGACAGGAGAAAAGGCGGATTATAGTCATTCCTTCTGGAACCGTTTTAAGCATAAGTTTTATTAAGAGGAGGGGTAATGAAGGCTGTTAAGGGAGATAATCAGTCTAAGAGACTAAGCCGGATTCTTAGCCAAAGTGGAAAATTAAGTCAAAGCGGAAAATCAAGTCAAAGCCTTATTCTATTTACCAGACTCCCGATCTTAGGAAAAACCAAAACCAGGCTTGTTCCTCATATTGGAGAGGAAGGAGCCCTGCAAATTCATTGGGCTATTCTTAAGGACTTTTCCGAAGTATGGAAGAAGCTAAAAAGAAAGGAAAAGAAGCTTTCCCTTCTGGTGTTTTATGATCTGCCTAAGGGCATTGCTAAGGAACAGTGGGAAACAGCTTTAGACTGCTTAAAATCCCTATTTCCCAAGGCTTCCTTTCAAAGACAGGAGGGGAAGGACATTTTTGATAAGATGGAAAATGCCTTTCGCTATGGCTTTTCTAAGGGAAGTTCCTTTTCCTATTTGGTGGGGGCGGATATCCCCTTTATGGAAGCGGAACATTTTCAACACGTTTTTGCTTTAGGAAGGAAGGGAAGGCAGGTCTTAGGAGCCAGTCTTGATGAAGGCTATTACGGGATTGGCTTACAAAGAAGAATAGAGCCGGAGCTGCTTCATGCCTGTTTTTCTTATCAGGCGGTACAGGAAAATAGAACCATACTGGCTGCTTCCACCCTTCAGAATGGTCGGTCTATGCCGGGGGGCAGAGCTATTGGACCTGTCCAAAAGGAAAGCCCCTTTTCCTATACCAGGAAAATCTTAGAAAAGTCCAAAATCCCCCTTAGCCTTTTGGAAAAGAAGAGGGATGTGGATGAGGGAAAAGACCTGAATGCATACAGAAGCATGCTTCCTTATGATAAGGCTCTTCGTAAATCCTCCTTTGGAGAAGCTTTGGTGGAAAATGCGAAAATCTCCGTCATTATCCCCTGCTACAAGGAGGGAAGACTGGTTAGGAGGATGGAAAAGCAGCTTTGCCCTTATAAAAAGGAATTGGAGATATTGTTCGTGGACGGAGGAGAAAATCATTTTTCCGGAGAGTATCGGGTAATTCCAAGTAAAAAGGGTAGGGCAATACAGATGAATCTTGGAGCGGAGGAAAGCTTCGGAGATATTCTTTTCTTCCTGCACTGTGACTCCATCCTTCCCAAGGGCTTTGTCAAAGAAATCCGGGAGGGAATCAAGCATTCTTTGGCAGGTTGTCTTGGTATTCGTTTTAAAAATCCCTCCCTCTTAATGGGCATTTGCAGCTTTATCAGTAATCACAGGGTGCTGGATCGAAAAGTCATGTTTGGGGATCAGGGCATCTTTGTGGATAGGGACTGCTTCTTCGCTATGGGAAAATTCCCGGTTCTTCCCTTAATGGAGGACTATCAGTTTTCCCTGAATCTAAAGAAGCAGGGAATCCTTCCTTATTTGGCCAAGAAGCGAATCATTACCAGTGATAGACGCTTTCAGGGAAATTTCTTCCAAAAGCTATCTTTAATGTGGAAAATGAACCGGCTTCGGGCAAGGTATCGTAAAGGAGAAGATATTGAACAGTTGGCAAAGGAATATAGAGACATTCGCTAAGGCTCCGGAGATTTTAAAGCGTATTGTAGAACCGGCTTATCGGGAGGCTTTGGCTTTAGGAACAGTAGTACGGGAAGAGTATCATTTTCTGGCCAGGGGAGAGTATAACGAAAACTATGTATTTATCCATCCGGATTCCGGGAAAAAATATGTGCTTCGGATAAACCATGGCTCTCAAATGCAGCTGGAAAGGCAGATTTCCTACGAAGCCCATGCTTTAAAGCTTTTGGAAAATTCCGGCAGAACGCCAAAGCTTTATTACTGCTCGGAAAAGTCGGGGGAGCCGGGAATTCTTGTGATGGAATTTTTGGAAGGAATTGCCCTTAACTATGACAAGGACTTAAAGCTAGGGGCGGAAATCCTTACGGATATTCACGGACTTCCCTACAATAGGGAAGAGGACAGAGGGGAAGACCGGCTGTATTTTGCCAAGGATCCCTTAGTGGAAATGCTTTCCGAGTCTGCAAGACTGCAAAGGGTTTATGAGTTAAGCCCCTTTATGGAGGATTCCGTCTATTCCCGCCTTCATGCCCTTTGGAAGAAGGGGGTGGAGGAAAAGGAGCGGGGAGAAAAGCTTCTAAGGCAGGAGGAGTTTTGCATTATCAATACGGAATTAAACTCCGGAAATTTCCTGATGAACGGGGAAGGAAAGAAGAACTACTTGGTAGACTGGGAAAAGCCGCTTTACGGCCACTTTGCCCAGGATTTAGGACATTTTCTTAGCCCTACCACTACGTTTTGGAAGACGGACTACATTCTTTCGGAAAAGGAAATAAAAGATTTCTTAGAGCATTATCAAAAATGCAGAGACATAGAACTTCCTGCTCTACAGGAGCAAACGGCTCTTTTTATCTTGTATAACTGCATCCGGGGGCTTTCCTGGTGTGCTATGGCCTATACGGAATACAAGAAGGGAAGAGATTTACAAAATGAAGATACCTTCCAAAAAATCAAGGCATATTTGCAGGACCCCTTCCTGACAAAGGCGGAGGAATGCTGCAAGAAGCTGTTTTAGATAGCGGATATT
>CAUSUG010000139.1:0-6039 GCA_963534765.1 uncultured Oribacterium sp. | reverse complement strand
CTTTAATCATGGTGTCGAAATTATTTGACGGCATAAGCGACATGTTTTTTGGAACGATGATTGATAAAACAAAGAGTAAACTGGGGAAAGCAAGACCGTGGATGCTTTATGCATATATTGGCTGTGCCGTGACTCTTGTGGCCAATTTTGCCATTCCGGATAACTTAGGAACGACGGCACAATATGCTTGGTTCTTCCTTGCCTATACACTCCTAAATGCGGTGTTTTTTACTGCTAATAACATTGCGTATGCTTCTCTGGTTACCTTCTGCACCAAAAATAGTAAGGAACGTGTGGAAATGGGTTCACTTCGTTTCATTTTTGCTTTTTCAACAAGCTTAATCATCCAGTCTGTTACTGTTCAGTTTGTTCGATATCTTGGCGGTGCTGCTGCCGCATGGAGAACGGTTGCCATTGTATATGCCGTTATAGGATTGGTAGTCAATACAATTTCCGTTTTCTCTATTAAGGAGCTGTCAGAAGAAGAATTAGATGCAGGAAAAGAGCATATCGAAGAGAAATTCGGTTTAATCGAAGCTACCAAACTCCTTTTCTCCAATAAATATTATCTTATGATTTGCATGGCTTTTATTTGCCAGCAGATTTATTCTGCTATGCTGAATATGGGTATTTATTACATGATTTATATTCTTAAGAATGAGAATTTGTATTCCGTGTTTTCTTGGGCAATTAATATTCCGGTTATTATTGCCATGTGTATTACACCGATGCTGGTTGAAAAGATGAATGGTCTATATCGGATGAATCTTGCCGGCTATATATTAGGTACGGCAGGTCGTGTTGGTGTGATTTTTGCCGGCTATATGGGAAGTGTACCTTTGATGCTGGCCTTTACTGCAATTGCCGCACTGGGAATGGCGCCTTGGCAAGGAGACATGGGGGCAGTTGTAGCAAGCTGCTCTGAATATACCTATCTTACAAAACGCAAGCATATTGATGGAACGATGTACTCCTGTACATCTTTTGGAACCAAGATTGGAGGTGGCATAGGAGTTGCTCTTTGCGGATGGCTACTGGAAGCCAGCGGTTTTGTTAAAGAGTCTGCCGTACAACCGGAATCCTGTTTGAGTATGCTTTATGTCATGTATTTGTGGATTCCGATGATTTTGTCATTATGTATAACTTTTATCATGTCTAAAATGAATGTTGAAGAGGCAAATCAGCAGCTGAAAGCACAAATAGAGGGACATTGATATGACGGATTCTGCAATCACCGCGGAGCTAAGTCAGCAAGAAGATTATGGATCTTCAACATAAGAAAACGAAAATGCTTGAAGTGCACATTGAAGATTCGAGAGTAGCACCTATCATTTCCTTTGTCGGAGTTTATTAAAACAGTAGAGTATTGTTCACGAACGCCCTTGAGGATAGGTATCAGAGGTTTGCAAAAAAGAAAGGAGCCCTATGAACGCTTGCATAAAATGGTTGGATAATCCGGAAATTTTTCGTGTGAATCAATTGGATGCACATAGTGACCATTCATACTATATGGATTATGCGGATATGGGAAAAACGGATAATCCTTTATCACAGTCACTGAATGGTCAGTGGGAGTTTGCTTTTAGCAAAAATGCAGCGAGTAGGCCCGGCAACTTTTATGAAGAGGGATTTGATGCTTCCGATTTTGATAAAATCATGGTGCCGGGGCATATCGAACTAGCCGGATATGATAAGATTCGCTATATCAATACCATGTATCCATGGGAAGGCAAAGAGTACCACCGAGGTGCGTATAGCCTGGACAGCACGGGAGCAGAGGAAGGAATGTTTTCGGAAGCGAGCTATAATCCTGTGGGCTCTTATCTTAAACATTTTGATTTAAAACCGACGATGCTTGGAAAAAGAATCCGCATTTGCTTCGAAGGAGTAGAGGAAGCGATGTATTTGTGGATTAATGGGCAGTTTGTGGGTTACGCTGAGGATAGTTTTACACCATCTGAGTTTGATCTTACACCGTATATTCGTGAAAAAAATAATATCCTTGCCGTACAAGTTCATAAAATGAGTACAGCAGCATTTTTGGAAGATCAGGACTTCTTCCGTTTCTTTGGAATCTTTAGAAATGTTACGTTGAAAGCAGTGCCGGATGTCCATATGGAGGATGTGTGGTTTAAGCCTGTATTGAACCCGGACAATGAACATGGAAGTGTAGCGGTGAGCATGAAAGTATCTGCCCGAAAGCAAGTCGCTGTCCATGCGCAGTTTGTGTTGAGAGATAGAGAAGGGAATGTGGTTGCAGAGAGCAGCACTCCATTGCAAGGCTTAAATGGAAACCTCACGGGAGAAATATATACGGATGTTGGCGCAATTCATTCTTGGGATAACCACCACCCCTATCTATATCAAGCAACAATTGCGTTAAAAAATGCCGAGAATGGAGAGTTACTGGAGCTTGTACCGTATGATATTGGCTTTAGAAGAGTAGAAATCATTGATAAGGTCATTTATCTAAATGGAAAGCGTCTCGTCATCACAGGGGTTAACCGTCATGAATGGAGCCCAAAGACCGGAAGATGCATCGGAATGGAGGAGATGCATTCCGATATAGCATGTATTTTGAAAAATAATATCAATTCCGTACGTACCTGCCATTATCCGGATCAAATCCCCTGGTATTTTCTTTGTGATGAAGCCGGAATTTATGTCATGGCAGAGTGCAATCTTGAAAGCCATGGAAGTTTTCAAAAGCTCGGTGCTATTGAACCGTCATGCAACGTGCCGGGGTCTATTCCCCAGTGGAAAGAAGCTGTTATGGATCGTGCAAGAACCAGCTTTGAAACTTTTAAAAACCATACTTCGATTTTATTCTGGTCTCTAGGAAATGAGTCCTATGCAGGCGATGACATCGAGGCTATGAACGTTTATTTTAAGGATAAGAAGGATGGACGTTTAGTTCATTATGAAAGTTCCTATTATAATAGAGCATACGAAGATACAATTTCAGATATTGAGAGTAGGATGTACGCAAACCCCAAGGATGTAGTGGAATATTTAAGTGATAAACCGAAAAAGCCGTACATTTTATGCGAGTTTATGCACGATATGGGGAACTCAATGGGCGGCCTTGGGGATTACATGAAGCTGATTGATGAATTCGACTTGTATCAAGGCGGATTTATTTGGGACTTCATAGATCAGGCAATCTTGGTAAAAGATCCGGTTACAGGGAAGGATGTTCTCCGTTATGGCGGTGATTTTGAAGATCGACCTGCCGATTATGAATTTTCTGCAAATGGTATTTTATTCGCAGACCGTAGAGAAAAACCGGCAATGCAGGAAGTGAGGTATTACTATGGCTTATACAGATAATGATAAATTAAGGGTGGTATATGGCGATTTTACTCTTGGCGTACATGGAGAGGGGTTTAGTTACATTTTTTCCTATGCCCAGGGGGGGCTTGAATCGATAGTGAAGGATGGATATGAATGGCTGTTCCGGTGCCCTAAGCCTACATTTTGGAGGGCTTTGACAGATAACGACAGAGGAAGTAAATTTCACATTAAAAGTGGTCATTGGCTAGCAGCGGATATGTTTATTGATTGTCAGGACATTACGGTCATTATGGATGGAGTGGTGCAGAATTGTAAGGCACCGGATAACAACAGCTATGGTGGAGATGTATCGGCAAATGAGATTACGGTCAAGTATCTGTATAAGACCATTTCTGTTCCCGTCACAACGGTTATGGTATCATATACCGTAAATACTTCCGGGAAAATCAAAGTAGATGTACACTACGATGGCAAGAAGGATCTTCCGGAATTTCCGGTTTTTGGCATAAGGTTTATTATGCCCACAGTTGCAGAAAAGTATATTTATAAAGGCTTGTCAGGAGAGACGTATCCGGATCGAAAAGCGGGTGCGCAACAAGGTGTATTTGAAGTTACCGACCTGAGCTTGACCCCTTATATTGTGCCTCAGGAATGTGGTATGAGAATGGATACGGAATGGCTTGAAGTTACACGCCGTACAAGTCTGGACAACAGCAAAACGGATGTATCTAATCACACGCTTCGGATCGAAAAGGCAGACGCCAAATTCGATTTTTCATGCCTGCCCTATACTGCAAGTGAAATTGAGAATGCTTTACATCATGAGGAATTACCGCCGGCGAGAAGAACGGTGTTGTGTATTTATGGTGCAGTTCGTGGTGTTGGTGGCATAGACAGTTGGGGAACCGATGTTGAAGATGCTTATCATATCAGTGCAGAAAAAGATATCGACTATTCGTTCTATATTTGCTGATAGGAAATGACATAGCATGTATCCGGTTATAAAAGGCCAAGGCAAGGGATAAGGTAATTTGCCTAAAATTTTACGAACTATAGATGCCTCTTTGATTCTTGGTGCAAGATAAATTCTTGACACCTTCATTTTGATGGGTATAATGCTAGATAAAAGCATAAAACGGCGATTAGATTGTGTGCAAAGTCGCTAAAAACTTGTTGAAATTGGAGGAATAGTATGAAGAAAAGAAAACTCTTATCCCTTGCCTTGGCTTTAGTCCTGGGGCTTTCTCTGCCGGGCTGTGCGAACAATGCATCCAAGGCGGAAAGCGAGAAGGGCAGTGCTGCGGCAGGAGAGACAAAGGCTGAGGAGGCAGGCGGAGAAAAGGCGGAAGCCTCTGAGGGAGTTAAGGAGATGAAGCTCCCCACCTTCCTGGCAGGAGAGAATGTTGGCGCAAAGTTCTTCCTTCCTCAGGTAGAGCGTTTTAATAAGAAGTATGAGGGAAAATATAAAATCACCATAGAAGAGGTGGTACAGGATTCCTATGCGGAGAAGATTAAGCAGCTGGCTACCCAGAAGAAGCTTCCTGCTTTGGTGCATAGCCCTGGATCCGGCGGAATCGATGCCCAGTGGTTTAAGCAGGTGATTTTGGACAATGACCTTGCCTACGATTTGACAGATTTTGCCAAGGAAACTCCGGAGCTTTCCGATTTGTGGATTCCGGAATCCAAAGAGTATTGTACCTATAACGGTAAGCTGGTGGTTTCTCCCATGCTGGTGATTCGTCCTATCGGTATGTTTTATAACGAAGACCTGTATAAGCCGGAGAAAAGTCTTGGAGAGCTTAGTTATGACGAGTTTGTTTCCTCTTTAGGGGACAACAAAATCGCTTTTATGACCTCTGAAAATGCTTGGACCACTACTTTGATGCTTTCCGCTCTTGTAGGAAATGAAGAGGGTGGAGCAAAGCTTTTACAGGACAGCGTAAAGGATAAGCTTTGGGATTATACGGAAGAGCCATTTGTAAAGGGCGTAGAAAAGCTACAGACACTTTTGCAGAAGAATGCTTCCGCTAATACTTTAGGAGCAGCTTATGCGGATGCCGCCAATGCTTTCATGAGCAATAAGGCCGCTGTGATTCCCAACGGTTCCTGGATGGTTTCCGAATTCAACGAGGAATCCAAGGACAAGTGGAGTAATGATTTTAAAGGATCCTCCGTGCATGCCGGCATTTATCCCGGAAATATTGCATTAGCAAATCCTGCAGGCTACGGAGATTTCTGGATTCCTGCAACTGCAAGCGATGAGGAAAAGGAAGTGGCGAAGGCATTCCTTGCTTTCCGCGGCAGTCAGGAAGAGCTGGAAGCCTATCTTTTGGCAGAGGGCGGAACCGCACCAAAGCTGAAGTATAGCGAGGATTTCCTGAATAAGCTTAAGGAAAACCCATTGTTATACGAGTACAATCAGAGCGTAAATGATGATACAAAATATGTGCCCATCTTAGGGGATGTGTTCCCCGCTTCTATCGGAGATCAGGAATTCGGAAAGCTTCTGCCAAAGCTGATTGATGGAAGTCTGAGCCCGGAGGAGTTCTGTAAGGAGCTTACAAAGAAGGCGGAAGAGGCAAAGCAGTAATACTTTAACAGTAAAAACCTATAGTTTTGCCATATTAAGCTACGAAGTGGAATAGCCGGAAAGTGCATTAGGCTAATAGAAAAAACAGTTATAGGATATTAATTAGCCAATAGAAATTTAGTAAAACAGATTTAATAAAACAGATTAAGCAAAAC
>CAUSUG010000138.1:0-6040 GCA_963534765.1 uncultured Oribacterium sp. | reverse complement strand
GAATTATTGTTAGCACACTATAAAGTATATTTCTAGTATAAAAAGGAGAAAGCAATGGCTGATGTGAAAAGAGAAAGCGGGAAAAATATTTTTTTGTGTAATGATTTTCCGGGCTATGGGAAGGTGGCTTTGCAGGGGATGATTCCTACTTTAACGGCAATGAAATATCAGCTGTTTTCCTTGCCTACTGCTTTGGTTTCCAATGTACTGGATTTTGGCAAGGCGGAAATTTTAGATACCACGGAGTATATGAAGGGAAGCGTTAAGGTCTGGAGAGAACTGGGCTTTACCTTTGATGCCATGGCTATCGGTTTTATTACCGGGGAAAAGCAGGGAGAATTTTTGGCGGAGCTTTGTAAGGAGGAAAGAGAGAAGGGTTGCGTTATTTTCTTTGATCCTATTATGGCGGACAATGGAAAGCTCTATTACGGGATTTCACCGGAGGCAGTGGAAAGTCGAAGAAGGCTTATGGGGCTTTCGGATTATATTGTTCCCAACAGTACCGAAGCTCTGTTATTGGCGAGGAAGAATCCGGAGCAGTCGGATTTTAGCTTGCAAGAAGCGAAGGAGCTGGTAAGCGCTTTGCGAGAGGCCGGAGCAAAATCGGTTTGTATTACCAGTATGAAGATTGACGGACAAACTTGTGTTTTCCTTTATGATGAGAAGAAGGGGGAGTTTTGCCGGATTCCTTACAGAATGAGAGACAAGCATTTTGTGGGAACCGGAGATTTGTTCTCCGCTCTTCTTCTGGGACGTTTTATGCAGGAAAATGATTTTTTTGCCGCAGGAATGTGGGCGGTGGAAAAAATCGGAGCCTTTATCGATGCTTATGAGGAGGATCATCTTTCTGAAAAAGGTATTCCTATGGAGCGCTATCTGAGTCTTTTAAATGCGTAGTTCTGACTCTTGAAATTTGTACAGTAAAAGTCTGACTCTTGATGTTTCAAGAGAAGATGCGCCGAAGCATAGGAGATATGAAAAATAAGTATGGTTCTTTTCGCTCTGCCGGGGCATTCCCATGGGGGAATTCTTGAAAGAGAAGGTCTTTTGTGCTAGAGTTTAGACTTACAGTTTTTAAGGAGGACATTATGAAAAAGAGATTTGGAGTAGCATTGGTCTTGTCTATGGCCATGGTTTTAGGGGCTTGTGGCGCTAAGCAGCAGGCGGAGAGTGTAAAGGGTACAGAGCAGAAGGGTACAGAAGCCTCTACTGCAGCGAAAGAGGAAAGCAAGGAAGCGGATAGCAAGGCAGATGCGGGAGACGGAAAGACCTACAAGGTAGGTATTTTAAAGTTTATGGATCACCCCTCCTTAAACCAGATTGAGGACAGTCTTTGTGAGGAGCTGGATAGCTTGTCTGAAAGCTCCGGAGCAAAGTATGAGTATAAGGAATATCGTTTGAACGGACAGGGAGATGCCTCCGTATTAAACCAGATGACTGCGCAGTTGATTGCGGATGATGTGGATGTGATTGTTCCCATTGCTACCCCGGCGATTCAGGTAGTACAGTCTCAGACCGAAGGAAAAAATATCCCCATCGTTTTCTCCGCAGCCTCCGATCCGGTTTCTGCAAAGCTTGTGGATTCCATGGAAAAGCCGGGAGGAAATATCACCGGAACCTCCGATTTCTTAAATACGGATGCCATTATGGATTTGATTTTTGCTCAGAATCCTGAGGCAAAGAAGATCGGTCTTCTGTACTCCAAGAGTGAAGACTCCTCTCAGCAGCCTATTACAGCAGCGAAGAAGTATCTGGCTGACAAGGGTGTGGAAGTAGTAGAAAAGACCGGAACCACCACCGATGAGGTAAGTCAGGCTGTGGATGCACTGATTGCGGAGAAGGTGGATGCAATCTTTACACCTACAGACAATACCATTCAGAAGGCGGAGCTTTCCTTCTATGAGAAGCTGATAAAGGCGAAGATTCCTCACTATGGCGGAGCGGATTCCTTTGCGTTAAATGGAGCATTTGCCGGATACGGAGTAGATTACGTACAGCTTGGAAAGGCTACAGCGGATATGGTGGATGAGGTGCTTCGTCAGGGTAAGGACACTGCAACCCTTCCGGTTCAGACCTTTGATAACGGTATTGCAACAGTCAATACGGAAACTGCCGAAAAATTAGGCTATTCCTTAGATAAGATTAAAGAAGCCTTCAAGCCGTTCTGCACCAAGATTGTGGAGATTAAGACGGAAAAAGAATTTAAATCATAGGATACAAGATGAGTGGATTTTTAACAGTAGGAATTATGAAAACAGCTGTGGAACTGGGGCTTATTTATGCCCTGGTTGCCATGGCACTATTTATTTCTTATAGTATTTTAAATATCGCAGACCTTTCTACCGACGGATCCTATACTTTAGGCACGGCAGTGTCTGCAGTTTTTACAATTTCCGGACATCCGATTTTGGGAATTTTTATGGCTATGTTATCCGGTTCTCTTTCCGGCTTTGTCACGGCCTTTTTGCAAACTACTCTGGGGATTGAAAGTATTTTGGCGGGAATCATTGTGAATACAGGCCTTTATACCGTGAATTTAGCGGTGATGGGTTTTTCTTCCAACCTGTCCATCTTTGGTACAGACACGATTTTTACGCTCTTTGCAGGGGATAATGCCTTTTTAAATGAGTGGGGAGTGGTGATTCTCCTTAGTATTATAGTTCTTCTTCTTTGTTTTTTCTTAAAATGGTTCTTTAAAACCGGACTGGGGCTATCGATTCGGGCAACGGGAGACAGTCCTGCTATGGTCCGAGCTTCCTCCATTAATCCCACCTTTACCATTACGGTAGGACTTTGTCTGTCCAATGCTTTAACCGGTCTTTCCGGCTCTTTAATCGCACAGTATAACAAAACGGCTGATATTAATTTGGGTACCGGTATGGTAACGGTGGCATTAGCATCTTTAGTTATTGGGGAAAGCATTTTCGGAAAGAAAAAGCTGATTTTGCGTCTTTTGGGTGTGGTATTCGGTTCTCTACTTTATAGAAGCATTATTGCACTGGCTTTACGTTTAAAGGTACCGACGGAAGCCTTCAAGCTGGTCAGTGCCTGCATTGTGGCCCTGGCAATTTCTTCCACCAAGGTGAAGGAGCTTTTACAATATAGCAGATTAAGACGAAATGCTATGGAACGACAGAAAAAGGAAGGGGAGAAGCATGCTTAGTTTATCCCATATTTATAAGACCTTTAATGCGGGAACCATTCATGAAAAAAAAGCCCTGCAGGATTTAAATTTGCATTTGTCTTCCGGAGACTTTGCGACTATAGTAGGAAGTAACGGAGCAGGAAAATCCACCCTCTTTAATGCAATTTCCGGGAGCTTTTTATTGGACAGAGGCTCGGTGGTTTTAGAGGGAGAAGATATTACCTTTTTACAGGAGCATAAGCGGAGTAAATTTATCGGAAGACTTTTTCAGGATCCTCTGATGGGTACCGCGCCTCACATGAGCATTGAGGAAAATCTTTCTGTTTCCTATCTTCGAGCTTCCCACAGCTCTTTATTTTCCAGAGTGAAAAAGAAGGACAGAGAATTCTTTCGGGAGCAGCTAAGCCTTTTGGAAATGGGCTTGGAGGATCGGATGAATCATCCTGTGGGATTGCTTTCCGGCGGACAAAGACAGGCTCTTACTCTTTTAATGGCCACCATGGTAACGCCGAAGCTGTTGCTTTTGGACGAGCATACAGCGGCATTGGATCCGAAAACCGCGGATAAGGTATTGGAACTGACCCGAAATATTGTGGAAGAGAGAAAAATCACCTGCCTGATGATTACCCATAATATGCATCAGGCTTTGGAACTTGGAAACCGAACTTTGATGATGGATCAGGGAAATATCGTGTTGGATTTATTCGGGCAAGAGAGAGAGGGACTTTCCGTAGATAAGCTGCTGGAGCTCTTTATGGCAAAGGCCGGAAAGGCATTGGACAACGATCGTATTCTTTTATCCTAAGAAGGGGAGGAGAGACTATGTTAAAGAAAGACTTTGTAATTACCATTGGCAGACAGTATGGTTCCGGAGGAAGAATTGTGGGAAAGCGTTTGGCGGAAAGCCTGGGGATTCCCTTTTATGATGAGGAGATTTTAAAAATCACCTCAGAGAAAACCGCTATTGGAGAGCAGTATTTTCGTCTGGCGGATGAGAAGGCCGGAAGCAATGTGCTGTTTAAGATCGTGGATTCCTTAAAGCCCAGATTGGGAAAGCCCAGTTTATCTGAGGACATCGTGAGCCCCGAGAATCTATTTCGTTTTCAAAGTCAGGTGGTGGTGGAGCTGGCGGAGCAGGAATGCTGTATTATTGCCGGCCGTTGTGCCAATGTGGTTCTTCGAGATGCCGGGAAGGAACATGTGGATTTCTTCGTTTATGCAGATATGGAAAAACGTATTGAAAGAACCATGGACTATTGTAAGGTGGATCGGGAAGAGGCTAAGAAGCGTATCAAGAAGATTGATAAGGAAAGAAAAGAATATCATCGTTATTATACCGGAGAAGAATGGATGAAACCGGACAATTACGATTTGATGATTAATGCTTCTCGCATCAATTATGATGAGATGGAATTGTTGATGAGAAATTATCTGCAAATGAAAGGCTATATTGAATGATGAAAAGCATCGCGGGAGCGGGAAAAGTGATAAAGGGCAGCTTAACGGTGCCCGGAGATAAAAGCATTTCTCACCGGGCGGTAATGTTTTCCGCCTTGGCCAAGGGAGAAACGAAAGTAAAAGGCTTTTTGCCGGGGGAAGACTGTTTATCCACCATTTCCGTTTTCCGAAAAATGGGCGTTTCTATAGAACAGGAGCAGGACAGCCTCCGAATTCAAGGCCTTGGTCTTCACGGTTTAAAGGCTCCGGGCGAAGCCTTATACTGTGGGAATTCCGGTACCACCATGCGACTGATGGCAGGAATCTTAGCAGGGCAAAGCTTTTCCTCCTGCTTAACGGGAGATGAAAGTTTGGAAAAACGTCCTATGAAGCGGGTTTGCCTTCCCCTGGAAAAGATGGGGGCAAAAATCAAGATGCAAGGAGAAAAGGGTACAGCTCCTTTGGAGATTAACGGCTCTCCTCTGAAGGGAATTTGCTATGAAAGTCCGGTAGCTTCCGCCCAGGTGAAGTCCTCCGTTCTTTTGGCAGGGCTTTATGCCAAGGGGAAGACCTCCCTGATTGAACCAAGTCTTTCCAGAGACCATACGGAACGTCTTTTGGGAGCTATGGGTGTGGAATGTTCTACAAAAACCTTGGAGGATGGCAGAGTGGAGATTTCTTTGGAAGGAGGGCAGGAGCTTAAGGCTCTCCCCGGAGAGTATCTTGTGCCGGGAGATATTTCCTCTGCGGCTTACTTTATGGCTTCCGTATTTTTCCTTCCGGGATCCTCCTTACGGCTTAAGAATATCGGTCTGAATCCCAGCAGGTGTGGAATTTTGACGGTATTGGAAAAGATGGGGGCGAAGATTTCCTTGGAAAACTGCTCTACAGTGTATGGAGAAGAGCGTGGGGATATTTGTCTTAACTATGAACCTTTAAAGGCAGTGAATATCGGAGGAGACTTAATTCCTCGTTTGATTGATGAGCTTCCCCTACTGGCTGTACTGGCTACGATTGCAGAGGGAGATACCCGGATTTATGATGCGGCGGAGCTTAAGGTAAAGGAGTCCAATCGAATCAAGGCCTGTGTGGAGAACTTACAGTGTCTGGGCATTTCTGCAGTGGAAACGGAAGATGGCATGATTATTCCGGGAAAAGGCTCTGTATTCGCTCTGGAAGGAAAGAAGATTCCCAGCTTTTTGGATCACAGAATTGCAATGAGCTTTTCTGTTTTAGGACTTCTCTGCAGGGCGGAAAAGCCCATGCAAATTGAGGATTCCGAATGTATTCAGATTTCTTATCCGAATTTTTTCAAAGATTTTGAAAAAGTTCTTGACGAGGGATAAAATATTTGCTAATATACGCTAGTCGGTTTTGAATCGACTGAGGCGAATTGGTCAAGCGGTTAAGACGCAGCCCTCTCACGGCTGAATCCCGGGTTCGATTCCCGGATTCGTC
>CAUSUG010000137.1:0-6041 GCA_963534765.1 uncultured Oribacterium sp. | reverse complement strand
GCCCTCCATCGGCATCTATTCCTATGAGTTATTTAACCACTACGATGTGGATGCCATTATTCGTATCGGTTCCGCAGGGGCTTTACGCGAGGATATTGAGCTGAAGGATGTGGTTATGGCCATGGGTGCCTGCACGGATTCTCGCTACAGCTATCAGTATGAATTACCGGGTGACTTTGCTCCTATCGCAGACTACTCCTTACTGGAGAAAGCGGTGGGAACAGCCAGAGAATTAAAGATTCCTGTTAAGGTAGGAAATGTGGTTTCCTCCGATGTTTTCTATAACGGCTATACCAAGGCCAACGAAAAGTGGGCAAGCATGGGTGCCCTTTGCGTGGAAATGGAGGCTGCAGCCCTCTATATGAATGCGGCGAAGGCAGGGAAGAAGGCCTTGGCGATTCTTTCCATTTCCGACCATATCTTAAAGGGAACAGAGCTTTCTCCGGAAGAGAGAAAGGTGGGCTTTAAGGATATGATGGAGATTGCTTTACGTTTGGCATAAAGATTTTGCGTTATGTTTAGTATAAAGAGTTTGCATTATGTTTAGCTACAGTACGATTAGTATGTGTAATTTGCATTATCTTTGGCATAAGGAGTTTCCATGATTAATTATTCAGAAGATGAACGCTGTTATCATATCGGAGTCAAAAAGGGAGATTTGGGAAAATATGTTCTCTTGCCTGGAGACCCGAAGCGTTGTGAGAAAATTGCAAAATATTTTGACAATCCGGAATTGGTGGCGGACAGAAGAGAGTATGTGACCTATACCGGAACCCTTTTGGGAGAAAAGGTCAGTGTCTGCTCCACCGGTATCGGCGGCCCTTCCGCTTCTATTGCTTTGGAAGAGCTTAGTACCTGCGGAGGTGAAGTGTTTATCCGTGTTGGTACCGCCGGAGGTATGGATCTTTCCGTAGAATCGGGGGATCTGGTGATTGCCCAATCTGCAATCCGTATGGAGGGAACCTCCAAGGAATATGCTCCTATTGAATGGCCTGCCACAGCGGATTTTGAGCTGACTAAGGTGCTGGAAGAGGCGGGAAAGAAGCTTTCCGCAAAAACCCATGTGGGAGTAGTGCAGTGTAAGGATGCTTTCTATGGACAGCATAAGCCGGAGGACTTACCGGTCTCCAAGGAATTGTTGGAGAAGTGGGACGCCTGGTGCAAATTAGGTTGTAAGGCTTCTGAAATGGAAAGTGCCGCTTTATTTACTGTCGGAGCATATCTTAAAAAACAGGTGGGCACAGTTCTTTTTGTGGTTTCCAACCAGGAGAGAGTGAAGGCGGGACTTTCCAATGAAATATTACATGACACGGATTTAGCGATTCGAACTGCCATAGAGGCTATAAAGCTCCTGATGCAAAGGGAGAAAGAGAGAAAGTAGGGAAGATGAAATTTAAAAGAGTATTTTTAATCGTTTTAGATTCTTTGGGCATCGGAAATGCAAGGGATGCAGCAAAGTTTGGAGACGAAGGTACGGATACCTTCCTCCATATTACGGAAAAGATGCCCTCATTTTCCATTCCTAATTTGGAAAAGCTGGGTATGGGAAATTTAAAGCACTTAAAGGGGGTTTCTCCGGTAGAGAAGCCTATGGCGAAGTATTATGCCTTAAATGAAGCCAGCAACGGGAAGGATACCATGACCGGACACTGGGAAATGATGGGCATTAAGACGGAAAAGCCCTTTATTACCTTTACCGATACAGGATTTCCACCGGAATTAATTCAGGAATTAGAGGAAAAGACCGGAAGAAAGGTGATTGGTAACAAGGCGGCCTCCGGTACGGAAATTATTGAGGAGTTGGGAGAAGAGCAGTTAAGGACGGGAAGTATGATTGTTTATACTTCTGCAGATTCCGTATTACAAATTGCTGCCCCGGAGGATCCCAAGTATTTTGGTTTAGAGGAACTGTACAAGGACTGTGAAATTGCCAGAGAAATCACCATGAAGGACGAGTGGAGAGTCGGAAGAGTCATTGCCAGACCTTATGTGGGGGAGAGAAGGGGAGAGTTTAAGAGAACCTCCAACCGTCATGACTTGGCTTTAAAGCCACCTACAAAAACTGTTTTGAATTATCTGGAAGAGGCGGGACTTTCCGTGATTTCCATTGGAAAGATTAATGATATCTTCGTGGGAGAGGGAATCAATAAGGCCATCCACTCCCGTTCCTCTGTGGAAGGGATGGAACAGTGTATTGCCGTGGCAAAGGACGAGGATTTTAAAGGACTTTGCTTTGTGAATCTGGTTGACTTTGACGCCCTTTACGGTCACAGAAGAGACCCCATCGGCTACGGAGAAGAAATTCAGCGTTTTGATGAGAAGCTGGGAAAATTGCTTTCTGTATTGAAGGAGGACGATCTTTTGATGCTGACTGCGGACCATGGCAATGATCCCACATTTTCCGGAACGGATCATACCAGAGAACAGGTGCCTCTCCTGGTTTATCATAAAGGAATTGCAGGAGGTCAAGGGGAGGAGCAGGACAGCTTTGGCGTAATCGGTGCCAGTGTTGCGGACAATTTTTCCGTTTCCCTTCCCTCTGAGCTGATTGGAAAGTCTCTCTATAAGGAGTTTTAAAAAGAAATGAAAACAGAGAAAGACTATATGAAGATGGCTCTTTCCCTGGCGAAAAAAGCAGCGTCCCGGGGGGATGTTCCCATCGGGGCGCTGATTGTTTATGACGGGACAAAGCCGGACTCTCCCATGGGAAGACTTTGCCAAGAAAAGGGGATTCTTCCGGGAACGATATTGGGTAGAGGCTATAACCAGAGAAACAAAAAGAACAATGCCCTCTATCATGGTGAAATTTTAGCCATTGAGAAGGCCTGCAAGAAAATAGGAGACTGGCGCTTGGAAGATTGCACCCTCTATGTGAATTTGGAGCCCTGTCCCATGTGTGCGGGAGCCATTTTACAGGCCAGAATTCCCCGTCTGGTCTTTTCTCTTCGGAATCCTAAAGCCGGCTTCTGCGGTTCTCTATTAAATGTTTTGCAGATGAAGGAGCTGAATCATCGGGTGACGATTCGGGAAAATGTTTTAGAGGGGGAAGCAAGGGACTTGCTTTCCTATTTTTTTAGCGCTATGAGAGAGAAGAAAAAAGAAAGCTGATAAAAAAGCGGGAATGTATTTCTGGGGAAAGTAGTGCTTTATACAAAGACTTAGGATAGAAAAAATCTAAAAAGGGATTTTGTGTAATGAGACAGGAGAAAGTATGGGAAGAAGAGGAATATTAATCTGTGCCGGATATTTTTATGGAATTCCTTTTCCCTTGGAACGAGAGGATCTGATTATTGCGGTGGATGGAGGCTTTCGATACTGTCAAGAGGAAGGTATTAGCCCCTCTTTGATTTTGGGAGATTTGGATTCTTTGAGAGGGAGCTCCTTAGAAAATCCGCCTTCTGCATCCTATAATATCTTTTCTGAAAATCCGAAGGAGAAGGCGGCATTTCTTTCAGAGTCTTCCTTTCAGGGGATTCCCCTGAAGCAGCTCCCTGTAGTGAAAAATGATACGGATCTTCTGGCGGCCATTAAGCTTTGTCTGGAAGAGGGAATCAGGGAAATCCATATCTTTGGGGCTTTAGAGGGAAGGCGCTTTGACCATAGTCTTGCCGCATTACAAAGTCTGGCCTATCTTACCGAACAAGGAGCTAGGGGATATTTGTACGGAAAAGAAGAGCTTATTACGGCGATTCAAGATGGAAGTCTGCATTTTCCGAAAGGGATGAAAGGGGCTTGTTCCGTGTTTTCCTATTCCGAGGAGGCTAGAGGAGTAGAGGAAAAGGGGCTTCTCTATCAAGTGCAAAAAGGCTGCTTAAAGAACAGCTTTCCTATAGGGGTAAGTAACGCTTTTACAGGAGAAGAGGCGGAGATTTCCGTGGAAAAGGGAATGCTTTTTGTAAGCTATGGAATAGAAAATCTGTAAGCTATGGAATAGAAATTCTTACTTGCAAGCCCAGGTGCCCTTTGCTATAATTTTTTTACAGACTTGGCTGGGGCGTTCGAGTCCACACAATTTGAACCTACAAATATGACATACGGGATTCCGATATTTGCGATTAGGATAGCATGCCTTCCGTCCTGCGGTTAAGGATCCTTGAATAGTCCGTGAGGTAACCCACCTGGCTTAATGCTAGGAGTCAAACGTGTGGTACGGCGCTTTGGTGAGTCTGATTTTTGTGTTAAGTAAGAAATAAACTGTTCCTGCCGTATTTGTAAAGCATAGAGTCACAGGGAAAAGTGACTGTTTTATAGAAAAAAATGGCAGATGTACAGGGCGATGTATAGATGAACTGTTCTTTTAGGAGTGTAGAGCCATGAAAAGGGAAAACTGGACAGAACAAATCAAGTGGGGAATTACCGCATTTTTGGTATTGGCGGCGACTTCCCTGCTTTTTATTATAGTGAGCCATTTGGAGACCATTAACAAGAATTTTAATCTCTTTATTCAGATTCTGATGCCCATTATTTACGGGGCGGTTTTGGCCTATTTAATGAGCCCGGTATATAACTTTGTGGTAAAGATGACGGATATTCTTTTGGCAAAGCTTTTTCGCAAAAAAAGCAAAAAACAAAGTACCATAAGCAGTTTTCTGGCCACCATTTGCAGCCTGTTGTTTCTGGTATTTATCGGAGGAAGTCTGGTATCTCTTTTGATTCCGGAGCTGACAAAGTCCATCTATAACCTATATATGACTTTGCCGGATGCCCTTAATCGCTCCTACGAAAGAATTCAAACCCTGCTGACCAATTATCCTGAAGCCAGAGAGTATGTGGAAGATTTATATACGGAGATCAGTGCCTTTTTCAGCAGTAAACCGGAGAGTGCCCAGACGATTTTGGGACATATAAAAAATATTGCCGCTTTTTTCCGGGATGGTATTTGGAATACCTTTACGGTGGTTAAGAATATCTTAATCGGTTTGATTGTGATGGTTTACCTTTTAAACCTGAAAAAGACCTTGAAGCTACAATTCAGAAAGCTCCTTTTTGCTATCTTTTCCAAGGAAAAAGCGAAAGGAATTATTGAAGAACTGCAGTATGTTCATAAGATGTTCGGCGGTTTTATTTTGGGGAAAATTATTGACAGTGTGATTATTGGAATTCTAACCTTCTTTGTTTTAAGCATTATGAAGATGCCTTACACCCTGTTGGTTTCCGTAATCATTGGCGTGACCAATGTGGTGCCTTTCTTCGGACCCTTTGTGGGGGCCATTCCCTGTATTATCTTGATTATGTTAAGCAGTCCGTTGCAGGCCCTGTATTTTGCTATTGCCATTTTAGCTATCCAGCAGCTGGACGGAAATGTAATCGGACCGAAGATTTTGGGAGACTCCACCGGACTTTCCAGCTTCTGGGTACTGTTCTCCATCATTCTATTCGGCGGACTTTTCGGCTTTGTGGGGATGATTATCGCTGTTCCGTTATGGGCTGTTATCCTAAACGGTATCCGTCGTTATGCCAATAAACGCTTGGAAAAGAAACAAATTCCGAATCAAGCGGAATACTTTGAGGATTTGGGGAAAATTTAGACAGCTAAGAAGGAGACTTGGGATTTACACTTTGTTTATCTTTGTACAGTACTGTCACGGGGGCACGCTCCCGCTAACTTCGCCCTTGCGAAGGGAAGAGGCTGTAACTTTTGAAGAAGCACGCTCCGATGCAGTATAGGTAGGAAATCGGGCACGCTCCCGCTAACTTCGCCTTCGTAGCTGTACTAAGCTTCAAGCTTCACTTCGTTTGCTTTCAGCAAGTACAGACGGGCTCAGATTGCCCTCTTTCCTACCTATACTGCATCTGTCGCTTCAACTATTTAATTTCTGTCTACAGTCCTTCACTTCGCTGACTATCTGTAAGTACCGGTGGGCTCGGATTGCCCCTTATTCAGTACTCTACGCAGAAAAACTGCGTAAACCTTGTATCTCACTCCTTCTTGGCTGTCAAAATTTATCTGTATATTCTGCGAGGATTTGCACCATATCCTTTGGTTGTAAAAGTTGGGATTTTTGATATAATCATAAAGTTATTGGGGAAATATCCCTAAG